>NZ_JBIWOE010000003.1:0-87565 GCF_044767585.1 Streptomyces sp. NPDC101225 | reverse complement strand
GGCACCGAGGGCAACCTCGGCGGCCAGGCGCAGGTGCGCGGCGTCTCCGGCGTCTGGAAGGACCTCACCGACAACGTCAACTTCATGGCGCTGAACCTGACCTCGCAGGTGCGCAACATCGCCCAGGTCACCACCGCCGTCGCCAACGGCGACCTCTCCAAGAAGATCACCGTCGACGCCCGCGGCGAGATCCTGGAGCTGAAGGACACCGTCAACACGATGGTGCAGCAGCTGCGCGCGTTCGCCGACGAGGTGACCCGGGTCGCCCGCGAGGTCGGCACCGACGGCCGGCTCGGCGGCCGGGCCCAGGTCCTCGGTGTCTCCGGCGTGTGGCGGGACCTGACCGACAACGTCAACTACATGGCCGACAACCTGACCTCGCAGGTCCGCAACATCGCCCAGGTCACCACCGCCGTCGCCAACGGCGACCTCTCCAAGAAGATCGACGTCGACGCCCGCGGCGAGATCCTGGAGCTGAAGACCGCCATCAACACCATGGTCGACACGCTGTCCTCCTTCTCCTCCGAGGTCACCCGCGTGGCCCGCGAGGTCGGCTCGGCAGGCCAACTCGGCGGCCAGGCACGGGTCGAGGGCGTCTACGGCACCTGGAAGCGCCTGACCACCAACGTGAACGAGCTCGCCCTCAACCTCACCACCCAGGTCCGCGCGATCGCCGAGGTCGCCTCCGCCGTGGCCCAGGGCGACATGTCCCGCTCGATCACGGTCGAGGCGCGCGGCGAGGTCGCCGAGCTGAAGGACAACATCAACCTGATGGTGTCCAACCTCCGCGAGACGACCCGCGCGAAGGACTGGCTGGAGTCCAACCTGGCCCGTCTCGCGGCCCTGATGCAGGGCCACCGCGACCTGATGGAGGTCGCCGACCTGCTGCTGCGCGAGCTGACCCCGCTGGTGAACGCCCAGTACGGCGCCTTCTTCCTGGCCGACCCGGGCGAGGACAGCACCTCGCTGCGCACCTCCGTGCCCGCGAAGGGCCTCGCCTTCATCGCCGGGTACGGCTCGGCGCAGGGCGCGACCGTCGAGACCGGCGGCCTGCCGGTGCACGGTCTGGTGCAGCAGGCGGCGCGCGAGAAGAAGCGGATCCTCGTGGAGGAGGCCCCGCCGGACTACATCAAGATCAACAGCGGTCTCGGCGAGGCGGCGCCCACCAGCGTCGTCATCATCCCGATCCTCTTCGAGGACAAGCTCCTCGGCGTGATCGAACTGGCGTCCTTCTCCCGCTTCTCCGACGTGCACCTGGCCTTCTTCGACCAGTTCGTGAACACGATCGCCGTCGCCATCAACACGATCATCGCCAACTCCCGTACGGAGTCGCTGCTCGGCGAGTCCCAGCGGCTGGCCATGCAGCTCCAGGAGCGCTCCGACGAACTCCAGATGCAGCAGGCGGAGTTGCAGCGTTCGAACGCCGAACTGGAGGAGAAGGCGGCGCTGCTGGCGACGTCCTCCCAGTACAAGTCGGAGTTCCTGGCCAACATGTCGCACGAGCTGCGCACCCCGCTCAACTCCCTGCTCATCCTGGCCCGGCTGCTGTCCGACAACCCGGACGGCCATCTCACCGACCAGGAGGTGCAGTTCGCGGCGACGATCCACCGCTCGGGCTCGGACCTGCTCCAGCTGATCAACGACATCCTGGACCTGTCCAAGATCGAGGCCGGCCGGATGGACGTACGCCCGAAGAAGCTGCCGCTGATCAAGCTGCTCGACTACGTCCACGCCACGTTCCGCCCGCTCACCCTCGACCGGGGGCTCGCCTTCGAGGTGTCGGTCGGCGAGGACGTGCCGCGCGAGATGTTCTCGGACGAGCAGCGGCTGCAGCAGATCCTGCGCAACCTGCTGTCCAACGCGATCAAGTTCACCGCGACGGGCCGGGTCGAGCTGCGGGTGAACCGGGTCAAGGACCCGGAGCACCTCGGCGCCCACGAGGGGGAGCACGTGATCGCCTTCGCGGTCTCCGACACCGGCATCGGCATCGCGGCCGAGAAACTCCCGGTGATCTTCGAGGCGTTCCAGCAGGCCGACGGCACCACCAACCGCAAGTACGGCGGCACCGGCCTCGGCCTGTCCATCAGCCGGGAGATCGCGGGTCTGCTCGGCGGCCGTATCGTCGCCGAGAGCGAGCCGGGCAAGGGGTCCACGTTCACGCTGTACGTGCCCGTCGTCAGCCCCGGCCACACGGCCCCCGGGCCGGTCACCGGGGAGCACGCGCCGCCGGTGCCCCAGCAGGTGTCCACCGAGCCGTTCACCGCCTCGCACGACACGGACGACGCGTGGCCGGCGCCCACCAAGCTGGAGGCGTGGAAGACCGGCCGGGCGGGTCAGGTGCTGCCCGGGCGGCGGGTGCTGATCGTCGACGACGACATCCGCAACGTCTTCGCCCTCACCCATGTCCTCGGCCGGGTCGGCATGCCCGTCCTGTACGCGGAGAACGGCCGCGAGGGCATCGAGACCCTGGAGCGCAATCCGGACGTCGAACTCGTCCTGATGGACATCATGATGCCGGAGATGGACGGTTACGAGACCATCTCCGCCATCCGCCGCACCCCCCGCTGGGCCGGCCTGCCGATCGTCGCCCTCACCGCGAAGGCGATGCCCGGGGACCGGGAGAAGTCCATCGCGCGAGGTGCCAACGACTACGTACCGAAGCCGGTGGACGTCGATCTCCTGCTGACGGTCGTGTGCGCGCTCCTGGACCCGGAGGGCGCGCACGACTCCGTCGAGACCGCCGCGACCGAACCCGGCGCACGCGCGGAAGCAGCCGTTCCGCCACCGACCGAATCATGAGGCACCGTCACCATGAGCGCTGAGGCAACGACCGACGAGCGCGCCAGCATCCTCCTCGTGGACGACATGGAGGACAACCTGATCGCGCTGGAGGCCGTCCTGGGGTCCCTCAACGAGCCGCTGGTACGCGCCCGTTCGGGCGAGGAGGCGATGAAGGCGCTGCTGCGGCAGCACTTCGCCCTCGTCCTGCTGGACGTGCGCATGCCCGGCATGGACGGATTCGAGACGGCCGCGAACATCAAGCGGCTCGACCAGACCAAGGACGTCCCGATCATCTTCCTGACCGGGGCGGACGACGACTCGGGCTACGCCTTCCGCGGCTACGCCACGGGGGCCGCGGACTACCTGACCAAGCCCTTCGACCCATGGGTGCTCAGGGCGAAGGTCAGCGTCTTCCTCGACCTGCACCGCAAGAACCTGCAGCTGGGGCGGCTGCTCGCGCAGAAGCAGGCGGACGCCAGGGCGGACCACGGGCAGGCGGGCCGCAGACTGGCGGAGCTGGAGGCCGATCTGGACGGCGAGGACCCCCCGGACCGGGACGCGCTGCGTGCCCGGATCCGGGAGATCCGTCGGCTGGTGGACAGGGGCCGCCCGGGCTGACCCCCGCTCCTCGTCTACGCCTCCCGCGTGCCGGCGTACATCTCGTCGATCAGGTGCTTGTACTCCCGCTCGACGACCGGCCGCTTCAGCTTGAGGCTCGGCGTGATCTCACCGTGCTCCACGTCGAGGTCGCGCGGCAGCAGCCGGAACTTCTTGATGGTCTGCCAGCGCTGCAGCCCCTCGTTGAGTTCCTTCACATACCCCTCGACGAGGGCGACCGTGGCGGGCGCGGCGACGATCTCGGCGTAGGACCTGCCCTCCAGGCCGTTGTCCTTGGCCCACTCCAGGAGCGACGGCTCGTCCAGGGCGATGAGCGCGGTGCAGAAGTTCCGGTCGGCGCCGTGCACCAGGATGTTGGACACGTACGGGCACACGGCCTTGAACTGGCCCTCGACCTCGGCCGGCGCGATGTACTTGCCGCCGGAGGTCTTGATGAGGTCCTTCTTGCGGTCGGTGATGCGCAGGTAGCCGTCCGGGGACAGCTCGCCGATGTCACCGGTGTGGAACCAGCCGTCCGACTCCAGCACCTCGGCCGTCTTCTCGGGCAGGCCGTGGTAGCCCTCCATGATGCCGGGGCCGCGCAGCAGGATCTCGCCGTCGTCGGCGATGCGCACCTCGGTGCCGGGCAGCGGCTTGCCGACCGTGCCGGTGCGGTAGGCCTCGCCCGGGTTGACGAAGGAGGCGGCCGAGGACTCCGTGAGGCCGTAGCCCTCCAGGATGTGGATGCCGGCGCCGGCGAAGAAGTAGCCGATCTCGGGGGCGAGCGCGGCCGAGCCCGAGACGCAGGCGCGCAGGTTGCCGCCGAACGCCTCGCGGATCTTGGCGAAGACGAGCGCGTCGGCCACCTTGTGCTTGGCGCCGAGCCCGAAGGAGACGGAGGCCGTGCCGGTGCGCCGGAAGTTGTCCTGGGTGGCCTTGGCGTACTCGCGGGCGACCTCCGCGGCCCACTGGAAGATCTTGTACTTGGCGCCGCCGCCGGCCTTCGCCTTGGCCGCGACCCCGTTGTAGACCTTCTCGAAGATGCGCGGGACGGCCGCCATGTAGGTCGGCTGCACGACCGGCAGGTTCTCGATGATCTTGTCCACGCGGCCGTCGACGGCCGTGACGTGACCGACCTCGATCTGGCCGGAGGTGAGCACCTTGCCGAAGACGTGCGCGAGCGGCAGCCACAGGTACTGCACGTCCTCCGGGCCGACCAGCCCGGTCGCGGCGATCGCCTTCGCCATGTACGACCAGTTGTCGTGCGGCAGGCGCACGCCCTTGGGGCGGCCGGTGGTGCCGGAGGTGTAGATGAGGGTGGCGAGCTGGTCCTTGGTGATCTCCTGGACCCGCTCCTTGACCAGCTCGGGGTCCTTCTCCAGCCGGGCGGCGCCACGCGCCTCCAGCTCGGAGAGGGTGAGCACCCCGTCGCTCGTCTCGACGCCGGCCGCGTCGATCACCACGACGTGGGTGAGCGCGGGCAGCTCGCCGCGCTTCTCGGCCACCTTGGCGAGCTGGGCGGCGTCCTCCGCGATGAGCACACGGCTCTCGGAGTCGGCGAGGATGAACGCCGACTCTTCGGCGTTGGTCTGCGGGTAGATCGTGGTCGTGGCCGCGCCGGCGCACATGATGCCGAGGTCGGCCAGGAGCCACTCGACCCGGGTCGAGGAGGCGAGCGCGACGCGCTGCTCGGGCAGGACACCCAGCTCGATCAGGCCGGCCGCGATCGCGTAGACCCGCTCGGCGGCCTGCGCCCAGCTCAGCGACTTCCACACGTCGGGGCCGTCACCGGAAGCGGGTGCCACCGGATAGCGGTACGCCTCGGCGTCCGGTGTGGCGGCAACGCGTTCCAGGAAGAGAGTCGCCACGCTCGGCGGACGGTTCTCGATCAGTGTCTGTGTGTCGCTCACGACATCCTCCGGGGCCCGCGGCAGTGCGGCTGGCTCAGTGCGGCTGGTTTCACTCGCGACGGTTGTTTAACTCGCGAGTAACTATCGAGCAGAGATCAGACTAGAGCCCGACCGGCCGGTGCGTAAGGGGCGGCGGTCTGTTGCTTCGTACAGAGAGCGACGTTACGCGCGCGTAGGGGCTCGCCGCGTTTTCTCACGACGAGCCCCTGTTGTGTCCGGTTTGACGGCGCAGTCGGTCGTTACCCGTGGTTACTTCTTGCCCCTGCCCGACCCCGCGCTGTCATCACTGGAGAGCACCGCGATGAACGCCTCCTGCGGAACCTCCACGGAACCCACCATCTTCATTCGCTTCTTGCCCTCCTTCTGCTTCTCGAGGAGCTTGCGCTTACGGGAGATGTCTCCGCCGTAGCACTTGGCGAGCACGTCCTTGCGGATGGCGCGGATGGTCTCGCGGGCGATCACCCGGGAGCCGATGGCGGCCTGGACCGGCACCTCGAAGGCCTGGCGCGGAATGAGCTCCTTGAGCTTGGCGACGAGCCGGACGCCGTACGCGTACGCCTGGTCCTTGTGGGTGATCGCCGAGAAGGCGTCCACCTTGTCGCCGTGCAGCAGGATGTCGACCTTGACCAGGCTGGAGGTCTGCTCGCCGGTGGGCTCGTAGTCCAGCGACGCGTAGCCGCGCGTCTTCGACTTCAGCTGGTCGAAGAAGTCGAAGACGATCTCCGCGAGCGGAAGCGTGTAGCGGATCTCGACGCGATCCTCGGAGAGGTAGTCCATGCCCAGCAGGGTGCCGCGCCGGGTCTGGCACAGCTCCATGATCGACCCGATGAACTCGGTGGGCGCGAGGATCGTGGCGCGTACGACCGGCTCGTACACGTCGTTGATCTTGCCCTCGGGGAACTCGCTGGGGTTGGTGACCGTGTGCTCGCCGCCGTCCTCCATGAGCACGCGGTAGACCACGTTGGGCGCGGTGGCGATCAGGTCGAGGCCGAACTCGCGCTCCAGGCGCTCACGGATCACGTCGAGGTGGAGCAGGCCCAGGAAGCCGACGCGGAAGCCGAAGCCGAGGGCGGCGGAGGTCTCCGGCTCGTAGACCAGCGCGGCGTCGTTGAGCTGGAGCTTGTCGAGGGCCTCGCGCAGCTCCGGGTAGTCGGAGCCGTCCAGCGGATACAGGCCGGAGAAGACCATGGGCTTGGGGTCCTTGTAACCGCCGAGCGCCTCGGTGGCCCCCTTCTGCTGGCTGGTGACGGTGTCACCGACCTTGGACTGGCGGACGTCCTTCACACCGGTGATCAGGTAGCCCACCTCGCCGACGCCGAGCCCGTCCGCGGAGAGCATCTCCGGCGAGTTCGTGCCGATCTCCAGCAGTTCGTGGGTGGCGCCGGTCGACATCATCCTGATGCGCTCGCGCTTGTTGAGCTGGCCGTCGATGACACGGACGTAGGTCACGACGCCGCGGTAGGAGTCGTAGACGGAGTCGAAGATCATCGCGCGGGCCGGGGCGTCCGCCACGCCGACCGGCGGCGGGATCTCCGCCACCACCTTGTCGAGCAGCGCCTCGACGCCGACACCGGTCTTCGCCGAGACCCGCAGCACGTCGTCGGGGTCGCAGCCGACCAGGTTGGCGAGCTCCTCGGCGAACTTCTCGGGCTGCGCGGCCGGCAGGTCGATCTTGTTCAGCACGGGGATGATCGTGAGGTCGTTCTCCATCGCCAGGTAGAGGTTGGCGAGGGTCTGCGCCTCGATGCCCTGGGCCGCGTCGACGAGGAGGATGGTCCCCTCGCAGGCGGCCAGCGACCGCGAGACCTCGTACGTGAAGTCGACGTGCCCCGGGGTGTCGATCATGTTGAGGATGTGCGTGTGGTTCTCGTCGTGGGTGGGAGCCCACGGCAGGCGCACCGCCTGGGACTTGATCGTGATGCCGCGCTCGCGCTCGATGTCCATCCGGTCGAGGTACTGAGCACGCATCTGCCGCTGTTCGACGACGCCGGTGAGCTGGAGCATCCGGTCGGCGAGCGTGGACTTGCCGTGGTCGATGTGCGCGATGATGCAGAAATTGCGGATCAGTGCCGGGTCGGTGCGGCTCGGCTCGGGCACATTCTTAGGGGTCGCGGGCACGCAGGGTCCTGTCTCTTGAGGCGCCTTATGCCTCGGGTCGGATCGATACGTAGGCTCCATCGTCCCACGGCGGGCGACCGGGGACCGTTTTGGGCCGTCGGGTGGGCCACTGGTAGCCTGGGTGGCTGTGCCTCACGCCTTCTCGGCGCGGGGCGCACCTCAAGAAATCACCTGGCACGGACCGATTGCGGTCCCGTGCCTGAACCTGAAAAGGCTCAATCAGTGGCGAACATCAAGTCCCAGATCAAGCGGATCAAGACCAACGAGAAGGCCCGGCTGCGCAACAAGGCCGTCAAGTCTTCCCTGAAGACCGCGATCCGCAAGGCCCGTGAGGCCGCTGCCGCGGGTGACCGCGAGAAGGCCGTCGAGTACCAGCGCGCTGCCGCGCGTCAGCTCGACAAGGCCGTCTCCAAGGGTGTCATCCACAAGAACCAGGCCGCCAACAAGAAGTCGGCGCTTGCTCAGAAGGTCGCGTCCGTCCAGGGCTGACATCTCTGTGATCTGACCGCCGGAAGGACCCAGAGCGGGCCCTCTCTCATCCGCTCCCGCCCGGCACCCGGAGCCTGTACGCGGCCTGCGTTCGCCACGCGGGTACAGGCTCGACAACGCACACCGAGGACCCCGCCTCCTTGCCCTTCCCCAGGGCGGGGGCGGGGTCTTCGGCGTGTTCGGGGGGCGTGTTAGGTGGGTGTGTTCGGGGGGCGTGTTCGGGGGGCGGCGTGTTAGGTGGCTGCGTTCCGGGGGGCGGCGTGTTCGCCTGCCGGGCCGGGCCGCAGTTTGTGCGGGGCCGCCCCGACACCTCACCGCCCCACCCGGCCCCCGCACGAGCGGGGTTTCAGGTGCGGCCGCGGGAGCGGGCGGCGCGGGCGATCGTGACGACCGCCTTCTCCAGCACGTAGTCCGGGTCGTCGCCGCCGCCCTTGACGCCCGCGTCCGCCTCGGCCACCGCCCGCAGGGCGACGGACACCCCGTCCGGCGTCCATCCGCGCATCTGCTGCCGCACCCGGTCGATCTTCCACGGCGGCATGCCGAGCTCCCGCGCGAGATCCGCCGGCCGGCCCCCGCGGGCGGAGGACAGCTTGCCGATCGCCCGCACGCCCTGCGCGAGCGCGCTGGTGATCAGCACCGGCGCGACGCCGGTCGACAGCGCCCACCGAAGGGCCTCCAGCGCCTCGGCCGCCCGCCCCTCCACCGCCCGGTCGGCGACCTCGAAGCTCGACGCCTCGGCCCGGCCGGTGTAGTACCGCCCGACGACCGCGCCGTCGATGGTCCCCTCCACGTCGGCGACCAGCTGGGAGACGGCCGACGCCAGCTCCCGCAGATCGCTGCCGATGGCGTCGACCAGCGCCTGGCACGCCTCGGGCGTGGCCGACCTCCCGGCCGCCCTGAACTCCCCGCGCACGAAGGCCAGCCGGTCCGCCGGCTTGGTCATCTTCGGACAGGCGACCTCCCGGGCACCCGCCTTGCGCACGGCGTCGAGCAGTCCCTTGCCCTTGGCCCCTCCCGCATGCAGCAGCACGAGGGTGATCTCCTCGGCGGGCGACCCCAGATACGCCTTCACGTCCTTGACCGTGTCGGCCGAAAGATCCTGTGCGTTCCGTACGACCACGACCTTGCGCTCCGCGAAGAGCGAGGGGCTGGTGAGCTCGGCGAGCGTGCCGGGCTGCAACTGGTCCGGTGTCAGGTCGCGTACGTCCGTGTCGGCGTCGGCGGCCCTCGCGGCGGCCACCACCTCCTGCACGGCACGGTCGAGCAGAAGGTCCTCCTGGCCCACGGCGAGCGTCACCGGGGCGAGAGGGTCGTCATTCGCAGTCTTCCTGGCCATCGCGACAAGCATGGCACGGGCCACCGACAACAAGACGTCCACGGCCGCGGACAGGGGGCGCGGGGAACCACGCGACCAGCCACGACCGACCGGCAACCGACCCTCCCTTGAGCCGCGACCGGCCAGCACCCGTCCTTCCCCCGAGCCGCAGCCGACCCGCCGCCGACCCGCCGCCGCGCAGGCGACCCACCGCCGGGCCGCAGCCCGCCCGCAGCCGGCACTCCACGATCAGCTCCCCCGGCTTTCCCCGGCCTTCCCCGCGGAGCGCTACGGCTCCTCGCGCCAGCCCTCCCACTCCCCCGCGAACGCGTCCAGCTCCGCCGGGTCCAGCCGCCCGTCCTCGTCACTCAGCACGACCAGCCACTGCGCGTCCTCGGCGTCGTCCTCGCCGGCCAGCGCGTCCCGCACCAGTTGCGGCTCCTCCGCGACCCCGAACCGCTCCCCCAGCGCCTCGGCCGCCTCCTGCGCGGCGTCGCGGTCGGGCAGCACCAGCACATGTCTCACATCGCTCACGGGCTCATTCTCCGGCACCCCCGCCGGAGGCAGGACGCAGGTCAGTCCGTGCGCACGATCCGCGGCTGGCCCCCTGTGAACCGAATTCAGGATGCCCCGTGCGCATGTCGCACGGTCGGCACATGGTTCAGCTCGATCCCGAACCGCTCCCGGTACACCCCGAGCACCTCCTCGTCGGTGCCCAGCTCACGCTCCTCCCGCACCCCGTCGGCCCCCGTGGTCTTGAAGGTCCGGCCGCTGAGCGTGATCCTCCCTCCGTCCCGCGTCACCTTGGAGCACACCAGCGACTGCACGAAGTGCGACCCGGGCGAGGTGCTGTGCCACCACGCCCCGGCCACGAAGTCGCCCAGCTCGCGCGGCCGCACCTCCAGCCGGTACTGCGGCCCGCCGTTCAGCACGATGTCCAGGTCCGGCCCCGCCTCGGTGATCCGGAACACACCGCCCGGGTCCGTCTGCTCACCCCTGTCCGCGAACGCCAGCGGATAGTGGCTGTGCGCCCCGAACCCCACGTCCGCCAGCCACTGCGCCCCGTCCGCCGTCCGCACCCGCAGCGCGAGGTGGTCGTACGGGATGCCCAGCCGTCCCGCCTTCCCGTGCACCCGCGCGGCGAGCAGGGTGACCTCGAAGCCGAGCGCGCCGAGCAACGCCGCGAACGCGCCGTTGAGTTCGTAGCAGAACCCGCCCCGCCGCGCCCCCACCACCTTGTCCACCAGCCGCCCCTCCTCCAGCACGATCTCCTCGCCGAGGTGGATCGAGAGATTCTCGAAGGGCACGGTCCGCAGATGGCGCAGGTGCAGGTCGCGGAGCACGTCGGCGGTGGGCGCGGTGGGCCGTCCCTCGGGCCCGATGCCCAGGCGGCGGAGATAGCCGTCGATCTCTCGGATATGCATGTCCTCAGTCTGTCGCCACTCGCAGTGCCCCGCCCGCCCCCGCGACGGCGAGCGCTCCGTCCCGGTCCGTGCGCAGCACGACCGCGCCCTCCGCGCGCAGCGCCGCGACCGTGGCGGGAGCAGGGTGCCCGTACGGGTTGTCCTTCCCGCAGGAGATCAACGCCAGCCGCGGCGCCACCCTGCGTATCAGCTCCGGGTCCTGGTGCGCCGAACCGTGATGGGCCACCTTCAGCACGTCCACGCCGGCCAACAGCGCCCCCTGCGGCGACCTCAACAGCTCCTGCTGGGCCGGGGGTTCGAGGTCCCCGAGCAGCAGCAGCCGCAGCCCGGCCGACCGCACCAGCAGGGTGACACTGGCGTCGTTCGGCCCGTCCGGCTCCGGTGCCGGACGCGGCGGGGGCCACAGCACCCGCCAGCTCAGCGCGCCCGTACGCCGCTGCTCCCCCGCCGCGGCCCGGGTCAGCGGGACGTGCCGGGCGGCCGCCTGTCTGCGTACGAACTCCACCTGGTCCGCGGGTTCGTCGAAGCCCGTCGTCTCGATCGCCCCCACCGAACGCCCGCGCAGCACTCCGGGGAGCCCGGCCACATGGTCGGCGTGGAAGTGGGTCAGCACGACCAGCGGGATCCTGGTGATGCCGAGCGAGCGCAGGCAGCGGTCGACGAGCGCCGGATCGGGTCCGGCGTCCACCACGACACCGCTGCCGTCCCCCGCCGCGAGCACGGTCGCGTCGCCCTGGCCCACGTCGCACATCGCGAACCGCCACCCCGGGGGCGGCCATCCCGTGACCACCCGGGCCAGCGGCGGCGGCCGCACCACCACGAGGACGAGCAGCGCTCCGCAGGCCGCACCCAGCCAGGGGTGTCTCAGCAGCCGCCGACCCGCCGTCAGGACGGCCAGCGTGACCAGGGCGAGCAGCCCGGCCCCGGCCCAGCTGCCCGGCCAGTCCACGCCCCCGCCCGGCAGCGCGGCCCCGGCGCGGGCGATGTCCGCGATCCAGCCCGCGGGCCAGCCGGCGCACCACGCGGCCACGTGGGCCGGCGCCCTCAGCACCGGCGCGATCGCCAGCGCCGCGAAACCCAGCACCGTGGCCGGCGCCACCGCGAGCTCCGCGAGCAGGTTGCACGGCACCGCCACCAGGCTCACCCGCGCCGACAGCACGGCCACGACGGGCGCGCACAGCGCCTGCGCGGCGGCCGCCGCGGCCAGGCCCTCCGCGAGCCTCGGCGCAACCCCGCGCCGGCGCAGCGCCTCGCTCCAGCGCGGAGCGAGCGTGAGCAGGGAGCCGGTGGCCAGCACGGAGAGCAGGAAGCCGTAACTCCGGGCCAGCCAGGGGTCGAACAGCACCAGCAGCAGGACGGCGGCCGCCAGCGCCGGGACGAGCGACCTGCGACGGCCGGTCGCCAGGGCCAGCAGCACGACACTGCCGCAGACCGCGGCGCGCAGCACGCTCGGATCCGGCCGGCACACGACCACGAACCCGAGCGTGAGCGCGCCGCCGAGCACCGCCGTCGTCCGCAGCGGGATGCCGAGCCGGGGCGCGAGCCCCCGCCGCTCCACCAGCCGGGCCATGCCGGGCGGCCCGACGAGCAGGGCGAGGATGATGGTGAGGTTGCTGCCGGACACCGCGAGCAGGTGCGTGAGGTCGGTGTCCTTGAAGGCCCTGTCCAGCTCCGGGGTGATCCGCGAGGTGTCCCCGACGACCAGTCCGGGCAGCAGCGCCCGCGCGTCCGCGGGCAGCCCGTCCGTCGCCTCCCGCAGCCCGGCCCGCAGCCGCCCGGCCAGCCGCTGCGCCCCCGACGGCCCCCGCACCACCTCCGGCACGGCCTGCCCGCGCACCCGCAGCACCCCCGCGATCCGGTCGCCGCCGACGGCGGCGGGTGCCGAGCGGGCGTGGACGCGCAGGCGTGTGGAGGGCAGCAACGCGAGCCAGGGCGAAGGCCGTTCGGCCGCGGTCGCCGCGGCGCTCCCACGCGGCCGCCCGGAGCCGGCTCCGGTGCGGGTCCCCACGTCGACGACGAGCAGCACCGGCGCCCGTGTGACCACCGCCGTCCCGTCCGCCTCCCGCACCCGCCGTACCTCCGCGTCCATCAGCACGGAGGGCGGCACGGCGCGGTCACCCCTGATCCGGGGCCGGGTGAGCCGGGGGTCGGAGGTGATCTCGACCTCTGCGGTCACGGAGGCGTACTGCCGCGCCAGCCCGGGCACCGGGCCGCGCCGCACATCGGCTCCGTGCAGCCCCGCGGAGACGGCGGCCCCGGCCACGCACAGCAGCACGGCGGCGACCGGGAGCCGGGTCCGGCGCTCCGGTCCGGACGGTGTCCCGGACGGTTCCGGGCGCGACCCCCGCCGCCGGGCCGTCAGCAGGAGCAGCGCCGCGGCCGCGCAGGTCACCGCGACGCCGACGCCCCGGGCCCACGTCGCGTCGAGCAGTGCCGCGGCGGTCGCCCAGGCCGCGAGCGCGGGCGGTACGAGACGCAGGTCCGCCGGGCCCTCCTGCCGGGGGTGGGCCGCTCCGAGCCGCCCGGCGGCGGCGTGGACGGTCGCGCGCCCGGGTGGGAGAGCGGGGGCGCGCCTCATGGCCGTACGAGCTCGCGGAGATCGGCGAAACGGCGGGCGCCTACGTGTAGACGGTAACCTATTGGACATGACTCCACAACGCGCGGTGTTGCTGCTGAGGATCAGCTACCGGAAGGCTGAAGAGGAAGCTGGAGACGCCGGCGAGGCAGCCGACGGCAAGCCTCGCCACCCCCAGCTGAGCAAGGGCATCGGCCGCCAGGAGCAGGACGCCCGGGCCCTCGCCGACCGGCTCGGCTGGGAGATCGCCGCGGTGATCCCGGAGGACGACACGAGCGCCTTCAAGCGGCGGAAGATCAAGCTGCCCGACGGGTCGACTGCCCTGCGCACCGTACGTCCCGGGTTCCGGCGCGTCCTCGATGGCCTGGCCTCCGGGGAGTTTGACGGACTGATCGCCGACGACCTCGACCGCGTGGCCCGCGACCCCCGCGACCTTGAGGACCTGATCGACGTGGTGGAGAGCAGGAAGCCGCTCATTCCCGTCGAGTCCGTCACAGGATCACTGCGCCTCGACGGGGACGGCGGGATCACTATGGCCCGGGTCATGGTCGCCGTGGCCAACAAGTCGTCTCGCGACACGTCCCGCCGGGTCACCAGGAAGCACGAGGAGCTGGCCGCCGAGGGCAAGCCGCCGGGTGGCGGGTACAGAGGGTACGGCTTCACCGCGGCGAGGCACGAGCCCATCGAGGAGGAGGCGAAGATCCTGCGGGAGATCGCCGCGCGCATCCTCGGCGACTGGGACGGCTGGACGGACGAGGAACGCGCCAAGATTGATCCGGAGCTGGGTGAGTCCCTCAACTCGATCGCTGCGGACCTGCGCGCCCGCGACGTGCCGACGGTGACCGGGGCGCCGTGGCGGGACCGCACGGTGCGCTCGGTGGTCACCAAGCCGTCCGTGGCCGGCCTGCGCGAGTACCGGGACGAGATCGTCGGGAAGGCCGTGTGGGACCCGATCATCCCGGAGGAGCGGTGGGAGCAGGTACGGGCCCGGCTCGCCGGGCGGCACCGCATGGTCGACCTCACGCTGAAGCGCTGGCTGACGGGCGTACTGCGCTGCTCGCAGTGCGGGCACATGCTGATGGGCTGGCAGGGCAACGGCGGCCCGCGCTACTGGTGCGCCAAGCCGAACGGCGGGTGCGGCCGGATCGCTGTCCGCGCATCGTTCGCCGAGGACGAGGTGGAGCGCCAGGTCCTCGACCTCCTCGGCCAGGCCGACGTGCTCGCCGGCCTCCGCACGGTCGCCGACACCGAGGTCACCGACGATGCGCGCGCCGAGCTGGCTGCGGACGAGGAGCAGTTGAAGGCGATGGCGGGCATGTTCGCCCGGCGTGAGATCACGTTCGGCGAGTACAAGGAGGCCCGGAGCATCATCGAGAAGCGGATCAAGGAGTCACGGGCGCTTCTGACATCGCGGGCACCGCGCGTCCTGCGCCGCCTCCTGGCCGCTGAGGACGTCGTGGCGGGCTGGGGGGAGCTGAGCCCTGCGGACCGGCGGGAGGTCGTCCTGGCGCTGATTCCGGGCTACGAGGTGCAGCCTCACGACCGCTCGCATGGCAACAAGTTCGACCCCGGGCGCCTGGTCCCGATCGAGGCCTGACGCACTGCGGCCCCTCCCCCAGCTCGGGGAGGGGCCGTTCTACTTCTCAGCCTGAAGCCGTGGGCCCGGCTCAGCGCCGGCGCGACCTTTGACGCTTGGCCCCAGCCAACCGTCGGCGCGTGCCCGAGCAAGCCATGTCCTGATCGTGCCCTCTGGCCGCTCGAACTCGGCAGCCAGGCGCCCCAAGGCGCCCGGCGCGGACCCTGGCGACGTCTCGCGCAGGTACGCCAGGGCCAGTCCGCGCAGGAGGTCGTCCGACAGCGCGGCTCGCCCTCCTCGCCGGGGCGGCCGCTTGGCTCCCTCATCCTTCGGCTCCGGTGGGGACATGCGCGTGACGTCGGCTCGCACGTGGTTGAGGATCACCCCGACCGGCACCTTCCGCAACATCGCGGCGGTGACACCGCTAAGTGCTTTGCCGTCGGCGCGCACGTCCAACGAGCTGATCACCAGGCCGCCGGCTGTGCGGCTCGCGGTGCCCTCTACCGACCAGTCCCCGCCGGCGAGCGGCTTGGACGTGAACGTGAAGACCTCGGGGTCATCGGTCGTCTGCACCGCGGTGGCGAGCTGCGGTGTCGAGTCGTGCGCGGTGCCGAGGCGCACCACCTTGCCCTTCTGATTCGTCACCCCCCGATCGTCGCAGCGACTTTTCAGCAAGTCAACAACGCAGCTAGCGGACATGCTTGACACGCACCTCAGCAGGCGCGCAAGATACCGACATGCAATCAACGGTTGCGGACAAGATCCGCTCTCGTAAACGCGTGCGGCGGTCCATCCCGGCACCCGCCGAGCGCAGGCAGATCCGGGAAGACGCCAAGCTGACGCAGGCCGAAGTGGCCGACGCGGTCGGCGTGACACCGCAGGCGGTTGCGCTGTGGGAGTCCGGACGCCGGACGCCTCGTGGTCAGCTCTTCGACCGGTACGCCGAGGCCCTCACGGCGATGCGGGAGTCTGCGTGAGCCGCCCCCACCGCACCCTCGCCGACGTCTACCGGGACCGGCCGCTGACGGACGCCCAGCTGCGCCGCATCGTCGCCCTCCTGGGCCTCGCGCAGCCGCGCAAGCCCCAGACCAAGAAGGCCGCCTGAGCGCCTCCCAGGGCGCAACAGACGACCTTCCACGCCCTCACATGACGAGACCCCGGGTCATCGCTCGCCAGCAGTCCCGGGGCCATCGTCTCCAATCGATTGGAGAACGCTGTGTTGAAGACTACCGCCCCTCAGGAACCAGTGCAGGAACCGGGGCGCAAGGTGGTTCCTGAGGTCGACTTCGACACCCACGGCCACGGCGCCTACGTCGTCCAAGCCGTCCAGGTCACCGACGAGATCCCGGAAGACACCGCGGAGGCGCTGCTGCTCGCGGGCGCCGTGGAGGCCGCTGTCGCAACGACCCCCACGGAACGCTCCCACGCCGCCCTGATGACCCTCACCGGGCACGCCACCGCCGCCGCGCGCATCCTCGCGGCCGAGTATCAGGCGGCCGGCCGCAACGTCTTCCACGGCCTGGACGACGCGCTGATGTCCGGCGGGGCGTTGAGCGAAGTCCTCGAAGACGCAGTCCGCAATGTCCTGCGGGAACTGGCGCCGCGCCCGTGACCGCGCCGCCCGTCACCGACGCCCCCGGCTTCGAGTCGGGGGCGTCCGGCCTGACCGCAGGCGACGTCACCGCGCTGTGGGCCTCGGCTCAGGTGACCGCGCTCAACGTGCACGACTTCCCCCAGTACGGCAGCCCGGCCTGGCTAGCGCTCAAGGCCGACGACCCGGCCCGGGCAGCCGCGATCATCACGGCTGCCGAGCAGTGGCGCCGGCACAACGCTCGCGAACAGTGGCTCGACCGGCTGCTCGATAGCCACCCGACGGCCTGGTATCGGGTCGTCACCGCCGAGGCCGACCGCGAGGCTCGCCGGATCCTCCCGAAGCTGGCCCGACGCCCGACGATCGCCGAGATCAAGGCCCGCAACCCGCGCCCCGTCCCCCGTCCGGTCGTCGCCACGCCTGGCTGGCCTCCCGTCGCCCTGCCCGGGCGGCCCGGCTGGTACCGACACTGCGGCCCGGACGGTGAACAGACCGACAGACCACGCACGGAGACCCCTTGACCGCGTACGACGCAGCAGACGTGCCACCGGACGGCCACGCGGTCGATCCGGTGGTAGGTCTGCTCGGTCCCATCGCCCCGCAGGACGTCGACCTCCTGGCGGACGACGACGGCCGTTCCCCTGCCCCCTGGCCTGCTTTGCCTCCCGAGGCGTTCTACGGCCTGCCCGGCGAGATCGTGCAGGCGATCGAGCCGCACACCGAGGCAGACCCGGCAGCCATGCTGTTCACGCTGTACGCCGCAGCTGGCGCGATGATCGGCCACCGTCCACATGTCCTCACCGGGGGTGTGGAACACGGAGCCAAGGTGTGGCCGCTGATCATCGGCCGGACCGCAGGCGGCGTGAAGGGCACCTCTTGGGCAGAGGTCCGCCGCGTACTGCGCGCGGCAGACAGCCTCTTCGTGGCCAGTCACGTCATGGGCGGACTGTCCTCCGCTGAGGGCCTCATCTACCAGGTGCGCGACTCCGAGGGCGACGACCCCGACGGCGATCACTTCGACCCTGGTGTAGCCGACAAGCGCCTCTTGATCGTCGAGTCGGAGTTCGCCAGCGTCCTCGCTCAGGGCAAGCGCGACGGCAACACGCTGCTGCCCCTGGTCCGCCAGGCCTGGGACGGCGGCAGCCTGCGCACCATGACCGTCCGGTCGAAGGTCGCCACCGACCCTCACATCGTGATCATCGGGCACATCACCCCGACCGAACTCCGCATGAAACTCGCTGAGTCGGAGCGGGCCGGCGGCACGATGAACCGCTTCCTGCCCGTGCTGTCCCGCCGCTCCAAGCTGCTGCCCGACGGCGGGAACCTCGCTGACGGCGACCTGAAAGCCTTGGGCGCGAGCCTGGCCTCAGTCATCGCGCAGGCCGCCACAGTCGGCCGCATGGTTCGCACCGTCGAAGCTGCCGAGTACTGGCAGGACCTGTACGGGCGCCTTGCTGGTGACCACATGGACGACGGGCAGGTCGCCCAGGTGGTCGCCAGGGCCGCCCCCCAGGTGCTCCGGATGTCCGTCACGGCCGCACTGCTCTGCGGGGAGCGGCGCATCGACCTGCCGCACCTCCAGGCCGCGGAGGCCATGTGGTCGTACGTCGAAGAGAGCGCGTGGCACGTGTTCGGCTCGATGTCCGGCAACCCCGACTTGGAGCGGATCAAGTCCTTCGTGGACGCAGCCGGCACACAGGGAGTCACGCGCGACGAGATCCGGATCAAGTGCTTCGGCAAGCACAAGAAGAAGCGGGAGCTTGACCAGCTGGTCAGCGAGTTGCTGCCGCTCGGCTACGAGGTGACCGAGCGTCGGGGCAGGGGGCGGCCGGCGATGGTGCTGCGACGTGTGCCGCGGACTTAGCGCGCACTTTCCGTCCGACTTTCCGCGCGGACGTATGCGCAGGTCAGAGGGCTTATCGCCGCTTACCGCGCTTACCGCGCACGAACAGGGGGGAAGGTTCAGATCCTTAGATATCCAAGATCAACAACGTGTTCACGTCATAGATCAACATGCATCCTTTCCCTCTGGCGCCCTGACTGTGCGCCATAAGCGCGGAAAGCCCCGATAAGCCAACTGACCAGCAAGAACGCTCGCGCGGAAAGCCCGCGGAAAGACGCGCGGAAAGTCCCACGGAGGCGTCATGATCCCCGTCGACCCCAATCGCCCCTACGTCATCACCTACACCGTCCCGCAGAAGGACGGCCCATCCGTACGCCGCATGCTCCCCGTGCTCGCCTGGGGCGACGACGGACTTCCCTGGGTGGCTGCAGACCATGGCCTCGTCCCGGCCGGCCAGGTCGGCTGCTACCGCCTCCAGCCCGCTGCCACCGCCATAACGCCCCCGGAAGCGCAGGCCACGCTCACCGAGCGACTGGAACAACTCGGCACCGACGCCCGCACGCTCTGGCTCTCGGGCGCCAGCCACTACGACGTACTGCTACACGCAGCACTCCCACTCCGCAGCTGGACCAACACTGACCCCGACCACGTGCGGTTGCTCGATGCCCTCGCCCGAGTCCAGGAGCGGCTGAAGGTGACCACGCCACCCTGACCTACCGGCAAGTAGTCCAATCCTGAACAACCCCCCGAGGAACCGGTCCCGCTCTCCCCGCGGGAACCGGTTCCTTCGGGGTTCTCGTACGGCGCACGCGCGCGACACCCCCACCCCGGAGCGCACCATGCCCGACACCCCCACTGACCAGCCGAATCCCCGTAGACGCGGTGACGGCTTCCCCGGCCGAACCGACTGGAACCAGGCAGAGGACCGGTTCCGCGCCATCATCGCCCGCCTCGCCCGCGACCCCGACCCGCAGGCCCGCGCGGAGGCCGCCCGCATCCTGCACCGTGGCCTTCAGGTCCTGGGGGCGCTCACCGCCGATGCCGTGGCTGTGCAGCAGCGCGCGGACAAGGAGCGCGCGCTGTCGGAGCGCCGGCGTCTGGCCATGGTCCGCCAGGTGAATCGCCTGGGGCGGGCAGGCCGCCCCGTGGGCCCGTCGCTGGCCGCATACGCCGATCCGCCCCAGGAGCCGTCATGACGGGCGCCGGCGGGCGTCACGACGACCTCGTCACACTCCAACTCCCCCGCCAAGCAGCCGGGCAGCTGGAACGCATCATCCAGGCTGGTCTGATCCGCCTCTCCCGCGTTGACGGAGGACGTCCCACCCCCGAGGCCGACCGCATCATGCGCCAACTCCACGCAGCCGCACACGGCCGCAGGTTCGCGCCCGAACCACCACCCACCCCACCCGCCAAAGTGGATCACGGGTTGAGGAATGTGTTCGCTGCTGGGGAGGCCGCGGACGTGCTCGGCTGCACGGCCAAGCACGTCCGCAGCCTCTGCCGCGACGGCGCATTCCCCAACGCCTGGCGCGTGAGTCTCACCGGCCCGTGGATGATCCCGGCCGACGACCTCCACGCGTTCCGTGAGAAGCGATGGAGGGAAGCCAGTGGGCAGTCAGGACCAACACCGCGCGAAGCAGCCGGAGACGGCCGCTGAGGCCCGCGAGCAGGCCGCCGCGCTCACCGCGCAGGCAGACGAGCAGGACCGCGAGGCCGGCCAGTACAGCTCGCACGAGCTCCGCGAGCAGGCCGGCGAACTCCGCACCCTCGCCCGCGACCTCGCCCGCCAGGAGCGCCGCACCAAGAGCCAGCACGACCACGCCGCCGTCCAGGCCGTCATCGACGAACGCCGCGCAGCCCGCCACCCCGGCGGCATGGGCGGAGGCGACGCCGCGTGACCGCCCTCGACGACCGCCCCGCCAGCGACACCCCGGAACAGATCATCGCCCGCGCCGACGCCGAGATCGCCGAGGCTGACGCCGCGCTGGCGGCCCTCGAGGAACGCGTCCTGGACGACGACCCCAACGTCGGACCCGACGACATCGAGCAGGCCCGCAGCCGCAAGTACTTCGCCGGCCTCGCCCGCAAACGCGCCGAGAAGAAGGCCACGGCACTACGCGAAGCCGAAGCCAAGCAGGCCCGCACGGTCGCCATCCTCGAAGCCCGCCGCCTCCTCGACGAGGTACCGCAGGCCGACGTGGACCAGGCGCTCAAGGCCGCATCCGACGCCATGCAGCAGCTGCGCGAGACCGTCCGGGCCCACAACGACGCGCGGGCCCGCGCCATCGCCGTCCTCAACCGCTGCCCCGCCATCGAGCAGACCGTCGCCGAACGCGGCGTGCAGGCGCCCGCCCTCGGCTACGCCCGCCTCACCGGCGCCTACAGCGGTCACGGGCAGGTCGACAAGGTGTGGGCACTGTGGGTCGACCACAAGCCGCGGCCCGCCCTCGATGAGAACCAGCTCATGGACGCCGCCCGCAAGGCGCCCGCAGTCGCCGACGACAAGGACCGCCAGGCCGCCGCCGCGCGGTCGGCCGCCCGCCGCCTGGCAGCCGACGTCGCCCTGTGGCGCAGCAACTGGCCCGCCTTCGAAGCCCTCGGCGCAGGACGCCGTAAGGCCGCAGTCGAGTCCACCGGCATGACCTGGGACCAGTACCTGACCGCGCCAGGCCGACCCCGCCTCAACCCGAACGCACTGTAGGAGGCGGACACCGTGGCGCTCACCGTCGGCGAGCTGGTCGCCGTCTTCAAGGTCGACGACCGGGCCGTATCCCCCGCCCTGCGCCGTACCGAACAGGCCATGCGGCAGACCGGCCAGACCATCGGCAACGACGCCGACCGCGCCGGCACCCGCGCCGGCCAGAACCTCGGCGAGGGCTTCGTCCGCGGCGCGGACGGCCAGTGGCGCAACCTCCGCGGCGACCTCGCGGACGCGGTCACCGCCGCCGGCCTCGAAGCCGAACGCGACGCGCACATGGCCGGACAACGCGCCGGCCAAGCCCTCGGCGACGGACTCACCGGCGAAGCCCGCCGGGCCGGCGATAGCGCGGGCGGAGCCCTCGGCGACGGCCTGGGCGACTCCGGAGAAGCCGGAGCCCAACGGGCAACCGGCCGCATCGGCAACGCCCTCGGCAAGATCAAAGTTGCAGCCCTCGGCATCGGCGCAGCAGCCGGCGCATTCATCGTCGACTCCTTCACCCAGGCCATCGACCAGGAGCAGATGACCGCCAAAGCGACAGCAGGCCTGGCCAAGACACCGGAAGAGGCCAAGCGGTACGGACAGGCCGCGGGCCTGCTCTACAAGCGCGCGGTCGTCGAGAACTTCCAAGAGGGCCTGGAGTCCATCACCACCGTCGCGAAAGCTGGCCTGGTCCCGCCAGGCGCGACCGTGGCACAGCTCGCGGCGATCGGCACGAAGGTCTCCGACCTGTCCAACAAGACAGGAGAAGAAGCCACCGCGATCACCCGGGCCGCCAAGAAGATGCTCGTCACGGGACTCGCGAAGAATGCGACTGAGGCCTTCGACCTGATCGCTCAGGGCCTGGGGACCAGCGCGAACCAGGGCGAGGACTTCCTCGACACCCTCAACGAATACTCGGTGCAGTTCAAGCGCGTCGGCCTCGACGGCAAGACTGCTATCGGCCTCATCGACCAGGCCATCGACAAGGGCGCCCGCGACTCGGACCAGGTCGCCGACGCCATCGGCCAATTCGGCGAGCTGGCCGTGTCGGGCGGCTCGGCGGTCGACACCGCGTTCAAGAGCATCGGCCTCAACGCGGACGAGGTCCGGAAGAAGCTGCAGAAGGGCGGCAAGTCGGGCCAGGAAGCGCTCCAGATGACCACGGATGCTCTCCGTGGCACGAAAGACGCCACTGTCCGACTCAACGCGGCCGGGGCCTTGTTCGGTGATCCTGGCAAGGTGATGGGGGACGCCCTCCTGGCCATCGATCCGGCGGGTGCCGCGGCATCGTCGGGCATGGACAAGGCGAAGGGGTCGGCGGACAAGCTCGGCGACGGCCTGCGGGACAACGCGGCCGCGAAGGTCACACGGTTCAAGAACACGGTGCAGCAGGACCTGGTGGAGTTCCTCGGCACCAACGTGGTCCCGATCCTCAGCAAGGTGTTCGACTTCGTGTCGGAGCACTCGACCGTGTTCAAGGGCCTCGCGCTCGGCGTCGGGATCCTCGGCACGGCGTTCACGATCGCAGCGATCGGCGTATGGGCGTTCAACGCGGCGATGGCCGCGAACCCGGTGTTCTGGATCGTCGCCGGGATCATCGTGGCGATCGCTGGACTGGTCCTGCTGATCTACACCTACTGGGACCAGATCAAGTCGGCGACGCTGATGGCCTGGGACTGGGTGGTCGGCAAGATCGCGTACGCCGTGGGCGCGGTGACGACGGCGATCGGCTGGCTGGCTGGGATCCCGGACATGGTGGCCACCTGGTGGACGGCCATGAAGAACAAGGCCGTCTCGATCGCCCTGGCCTGGGTGGCCTGGGTGAAGGGCCTGCCAGGCAAGATCTCCGGCGCCGTGGCAGCGATGGCCGGCTACCTGAAGTCGCGCGCCACGGAAGCCTTCACCGCCTTCCGGAACGCGGCCGCGGTCAAGGTGACCGCGTTCATCGGCTGGGTGCGCGGCATCCCCGGGCGGGTGACCGGGGCGATCGGTGCCGTGCGAGGCCTGCTCTACAACAAGGGCCGTGACATCGTGCTCGGCCTGTGGAACGGCATCGTCGGCATGGGCGGCTGGCTGAAGTCCAAGCTCATGAGCTGGGCCGGGTCCGTCATCCCCGGCCCCGTCGCAAAGGTCCTCGGGATCGGCTCGCCCTCGAAGGTGATGGCCCGCCGGGTGGGCCGCTGGATCCCGGCCGGTATCGCCATGGGTGCCGAGCAGAACCGCGGCGTGATCGAGGACACCATGGCCAGCCTGGTCGACGTGCCCACGCCCTCCGCGACGATGGCGCTGCACACCGCGGCCGCGGGCGCCTACTACGGCGGAGGCTCGGGCAGCGGCTCGGCCTCGCCCAAGGTCGTGCGACTCACGGGCGGCGACGAATTCGGGAACTACGTGATCGACAAGCTGCGCAAGAAGATCGACAACTTGGGCGGCGACGTCCAGTTCGTGCTGGGCAGCTGATGGACACCGTGACCCGGGCCGGCATCGGATGGGCGGCAGACGAGAACCAGTGGGTACTGCACCTCGTGCGCCCTGAACTCGAGTTGGAACCGATCTCCGTGGCCTGGCCCGGGCAGTCCGGCCCGCCCTCCCTACTCGACCGGTACGACACGCTCGCCGAGCTCGGCTACGCGGTCGTCCAGGGCGGCCCGGAAGCCTGGGAGTGGGTGGAAAAGGCGGACGAGCAGGGACGACCGTACGTGTTCGGCTACACGGAGATCCGGCCGCTCACCGACCGAGAGGTAGCTGGCCAGCTGGACACCGATGGTGACGGCTGACGATCGAGGGGCGGCCGCTCACGCGCAGTCCGGGGTGAGCGGCCTGTCCTGTTGCGGGGGAGCGGCAACCGGGCTGACTCCAGGCTAGCGCCGGAAGGCCCGAGGGGAACCCTGCTCTCCCACTCTGGCCCGATACCCGCCCCCTTTGACCGCCTCAGCGGTGCCTCAGGACGGCTCGGCGACGAAGCTGCCCATGCCGGGCGTCGTGACGATCAGTCCCTCTTCCCGGAGCGCGGCCGTGGCCTTCCGCACGGTGCCGCGGGCGACGCCGAATTCGGACTCCAACTGCACCTCGCTGATGAGGGCGAGGGCCGGCAGCTCGCCGCTGGTGATGCGTTCGCGGAGCGTGTCGCGGATCTGTTCCCACTTGGGCCGGGTCGGGTCGAATTCGATCACGTGTCGGACGGTACGTACCTGGCCGTATCAGGGCATAGAGATACACAGCCATACGTAGGCATGGACAGGGGTGTACAGGCTGCCTAGCGTGTGACCCACACAGCAAGGCCCCCGCGGACGCCATCACACATCCCGGGGGCACGGCCGACTGAGTTGGAGTCGACATGCAGCAGCCTACGGACACCCCTGCCACCCCGGCCAGCCCCCGCGAATGGGCGCACTGCGCCTGGCACGGAGCGATGAGCGATACCGCCCGCCTCGTGCAGATCATCGAGCAGGGCTCCGGCCCGGGCGCCAACCTGTTCGCCTGCGCACCCTGCCGCGAGGTGTACCGCCTGGCCCCCATCGCCGACCAGCCGTGACCGCGACGGAGCCGACGCCGGAGTGCCGCCTCGGCGAGCACCAGCTGTGCGCCGGGTCGAAGGCGATCCGCCGGCAGGGCGCGCCATCGTGGGAGGCGCCCGTGCAGACGCTGCGGTGCGGCTGCGCCTGCCATGGACGGGCGGGGCGGTCGGGCAGGGTGTAGGTGGCCCCTGGGTTGCCCTCGGCGCGCATCTGCGGCGTGGCCGGGGGCCGGGGGTGGCGCTATCGTCCGGGTGTCACCCCCACCGCGCTCGCCCCCGTGGGCTTGAGCGCGCAGTCGGCCCCACCCCTTGCCCGGGTGGGGCCGTACTGCGTCAGCGCGTCTCGGCCAGGCTGTACAGACAGCGCGCTTCGTCCATCAATGCACGGGCCTGGAGAAGACGGGAATCGGCTGCGGCTCGCAGCTGGTCGGCGCTGCACGCCTCGGTCGGCTCGAAGTCGCCCGGGGTGAGTTCGAGGAAAGCGGGCACCGAGTCGGTGCCACTGGTGCTGTCGTCGGGACCGTTTGCGGCCCACTGGTGGCTGGTCATGGTCTGCTCCTGCGGGGTTCGAGGGGTTGGGCCCTCGCCGCGCCTGACCATGCCTCGCCTAGCCACGCCCACGCCATGTACGTCGCGGACGTTAGCACGCAGGTGTCGTAACGCAAGTACGGCCCCCACCGTGCCGTGGGGGCCGTACCCGCTCATGCCTGCAGAGGCGACTACAAGCGTAGTGGCTGGATCATCCGGTCTCCTCGCCATCCGGTAAGTGGTACGTGCACATAACCCCGTTCGGGTCGTACGCCGCTCTCGTCGCCGCATCCTTCTGAGCTGCGGAAATACCCGGACGAGAGGGGCCCGCGGTGGGGGAGGGGAGGGCTTGGTCCGTACCTTTACGGGATGCCGAGCGGAACAGGGCGACACCGCCGGCCACGGTCACCAGGAGCACCCCCGCCGCCTCATCGACAGCGAACGCCACCCCCACCACCACCCCGGCGAGGACGACCGCGACCAGGACGCCAGCGGCCCACGAGGGCTCATTTTCAGCCTCCTGTACCTCCTGCGTCTCCTGCTTGCGGCGGCCCATCACAGGACTCCGAAGACCTGGCTGCCGAGCCAGTTCGCGGCCGTCGCGAGCGGCACCGCGGCGAACCCCGCCACGCCGGCCGACGTGCCGAGGGTGATGCCGCACCACGCCCCGCGCTTGAGCACCGCGGACCGCTCGCCGCTCGCCTTGGCCACGGCCGCCACGAACCCGACGGTGAGGATCAGCACGACGGCCATGCCCTGCGCGGAGAGCGGGACGAACGTCTTCGCCGCGGCCAGCTGCCCGCTGTGGCCGCCGACGCCCCACACGAGCGCGACGTCGCCGAGCCAGTTGGAGATGCCGAGCACGCTGCTGGAGACCAGGCCGACCAGGCCACCCACTCCGAGAGTGGTCAGCGCGCCGTAGCACCAGGAGGCGAGCCAGGGCAGCAGCCGGGACAGGTGCTTGATCGGGTCCTTGGTGAGGGGTTTGCGGCCGGGCCACCAGGTGACGGCCTGGTGGAGGAGGAGGCAGAGGCCGATGGCGACTCCGCCGAACGTCACGTAGTTCACGAGGGTCCTCAGCGGTTGAGGGTGGCCGCGGCGAGCGCGGCGAGGGTGACGATGAACGCGACCGTTCCCGTGATCTTGGGGACGTCGCGGAGCGCGACAGCGCACAGCCCGGCGAGGGCGAGCACGGCACACAGGCCGAAGCAGAGACCGGCGGCCATGACGGGCGTCAGGCCCCGTCATGACGGGCCACGGCGGGCGGTGTGACGGGGCGTCTGACGGGCGTCCGCGCGTCCGTCACCGCGTCCGCTGTGGCGCGGATTGCGGCGCGCGCTGCGGCCACGTTCTGCCCCAGGGTGTCCGGTACGCCGTGCACCGAGCGCAGCACAGCCAGCGCCCCGCTCAGCGCCTCGTCCAGGTCCAGGACGAGCGCCCGGGTGTGGCGGCTGCTGTGGAGGTCCCTGCGCACGGTCTCCCGGGAGATCCCCAGCTCAGAGGCGATCTTGGCTGGGGGCATGTCGCGGTCGGCGAGGTGGCGTACGAGGATGCGGCGGATGCCGACGCTCATGCTCATCGGCTGCCACCGCCGCGGCGCACGATGGCGTGCGTGAGCAGGCAGACGCCCTCACGGTCGTGCGCGGTCTGTGCGGTCAGGAGTGCGGCGAACAGAGCGGGTACCGGCGCCGGCGGGCGCGGGCAGCGCGCGGCCCGGGCGAGCGCCTGCGTCTCGGTCGGGCGCGGGATACGGGAACGGTTCACCGGCCCTCACCCCAGGCGCGGTATCCGGTGGCCGGGTGCTCGGCGAGCCGCTCCCGCAGGTACTGGGTGGTCCACGCGACACCGAGCGGCGCCTGGTCTTCGAGGACGCTGCGCAGTGCGATCTTCGCGTGGCAGACGCGGTCGTTCAGGATCCGGTCGTGCGCCTCCTGGTCGCCGATGGTGGCGGGGGCGGGGATGTCGAGAGCTTCGAGGACAGCCGCGAGCAGCTCGCGTGTGGCGTCGGTGGGCTTGCCCGGCACGGCGGGCGGCATGGGATGATCCATGAATCCGGCTCCTGCTCTGATCAGGTAAGTCGGTCAGGCCCTCGGTCGGTGCTCCAACACCGCCCGGGGGCCGCTTTGTTGACCTTTGCTAGGTTGGCGTTCCACTATCGGAGCGCCGATGCCGTTGACCTCGCGCAGCTCGCCCACCGAGCGGAATCCGCCGTGCTGTGTGCGGTAGTCGACGATGCGCCGGGCGAGCACCGGTCCGACGCCCGGCAGGGTGTCGAGCTGGTCCACGGTGGCGGTGCTGAGCGCGACCGGGGCCCCGGGAGCGGCGCCCGCCGCCGCACCGCCCGCGGCTCCGCCGCTCGAGGCGCCGCCGGCCGCGACGGGCGCCGGAGCCGCGGGGCCTCCGACGATCACCTGCTCCCCGTCCGTCAGGAGGCGGGCCCGATTCAGCCCGTCCGTGTTCGTCCCGGGACGCACCCCGCCGGCCGCGCTCAGCGCGTCCGCGACACGTGAACCGGCGGGCAGACGGCGGATGCCGGGCTCGCGCACCTTGCCGCTGACGTCCACGACGATCTCGGCCGCGGCCGACGCCGCAGCGCCGGGCGCGCCGCTCGGCCCGGCATCCCCGCGGCCCTTGCGCTCGTCGAACGGAGCCGCGGCCCGCACCACTTCGGGCGCCCGCACCGTCTGCGTCCGCCCGGTCCAGAAGTGCTGGACGGCGAGGACCGCCGCCACCACGAGCACCGCGGACAGCGCGAGCACACTGCGCCGCTCCAGTCCGCACCGCGTCTGCACCCACAGCGGCATCCGCTCCCGCATCGCGAGCAGGGCCCGCCCGCGCCGGTCCGCCGGGGCCGAGGGACTCCGGGGGCTCCGGGGGCTCTCACCGGGTGGGGGTGCCTCACGCTCGTCCCGCCTGGCCGGCGGTAGCGGCGGCCCCGTGCCCGGCTCCCGCCGCTCACCGGTGTGTGCGGGGAACAGCAGCTGCGCACGGCGACGGAGTTCGTCCGCCGGCGCCTGCCGCCGCCGGCTCCGCACGGGCGAGCGACGCCGGCGGACCCGGCCGTCGGAGGCGGGGCCCCGCCCGGGGCCGCTGGAGACGGTCGCTGTGCGTGTACGTGATCGAAGTGCCATGCGGCGAGCATCGGGCACATCCCCGATCCCGCGATGATCTTGCTCAATTCCCGGGGATTACCGCCCGGTTGTGGAAAACCCCGTCACCCGCACGGGCGACGCGTCCCGTGGCGGAGCGCGTCACCGGGGCGAGACCACGACCCCGAGCAGCCCCGGTCCGGTGTGCGCCCCGATCACCGCCCCGACCTCACTGACATGCAGATCCGCCACGCCCGGCACCCGCGTCCGCAACCGGTCGGCGAGGGCCGACGCCCGCTCGGGGGCGGCGAGATGGTGGACGGCGATGTCGACCGGAGCGCTGCCGGCGCGGTCGGCCGCGATCTCCTCCAGGCGGGCGATGGCCCGCGAGGCCGTGCGGACCTTCTCCAGCAGCTCGATCCGGCCGGCGTCCAGCTGGAGCAGCGGCTTCACGGCGAGCGCGGAGCCCAGCAGCGCCTGCGCGGCACCGATCCGGCCGCCGCGGCGCAGATAGTCCAGGGTGTCGACGTAGAAGTAGGCGGAGGTGCCCGACGCCCGCTTCTCGGCGGCCGTGACGGCCTCGTCCACCGTCCCGCCCGACTCCGCCGCCTCGGCCGCGGCGAGGGCGCAGAAGCCGAGGGCCATCGCGACCGTCCCGGTGTCCACGACCCGCACCGGCACCGGCGCCTGGCGCGCCGCCAGCACCGCCGCGTCGTGGGTGCCCGACAGCTCGGCCGAGAGATGGAGGGAGACGATGCCGCTCGCGCCGGACTCGGCGACCTTGCGATAGGTCTCGGCGAAGAGCTCGGGACTGGGCCGCGAGGTGGTCACGGGCCGCCGCTTCTGAAGTGCCTGAGCCAGGGAGCGCGTCGAGATCTCGGTGCCCTCCTCCAGCGCCCGGTCGCCGAGGACCACCGTCAGGGGCACCGCTGTGATGCCGTGGCGCTCCATCGTCCGCGGCGGCAGGTAGGCCGTTGAATCGGTGACGATCGCGACATGGCGGGACATGAGCTGGAGGTTACCTGCCGTAGTGCCCGGGCGGCAGCCCGGCCCCTCGCACCTGGTACGCCCTTGACCGGATCAAGTGGTGCTCTCGGGGCGGGGTTTCTTCTGCCACGGGTAGACGGGGCGGCGGGCCGGCGGGGTGATGGCGGCCCGCGCGGGCTCCTCGGCCGTGGACGGCCGGGACGTCTCCGGCCAGGTCTGCCGCGTCGTCGCGCGGCCGGCGGCCGGGGCGTCCGGCCACGCCGGCGGCTCGGCGGCGGAGGGCTCCTCGCGGGTCCAGTGCCGCAGGGCGCCGGCCTCCACGTCTATCTGTGCGCTCAGGGCGTCCAGATCGTCGTCGGCGAAGCGGTGCGCCCGGTCGCGGGCGGCCCAGCGCAGTGAGTCCGCGGAGTGCGTGATGCGCTCGGTGCGCTCGCGCAGGCCGGGCAGCCGCTCGGCGAGGGTCCTGCGGTCCGGCTCCGCCTCCAGGCGCTTGAGCTCGCCGTCCAGTTCGTGTCCGTGCGCGCTGAGGCGCTCGAAGAGGCCCAGGGACTCCTTCAGGGACTCGTCCTCGGACACGCCCGCGTACAGCGCGTCCTGGGTCGCGCGCATCGACGTGCGCAGCTTCAGGCGCAGTTGGGCCAGCTCGCCGACGGCTCCCGGCTGGGCGAAGGACTTGGCCCGCAGGGTGTGGTCCTCGACCGTGCGGCGGGCCTGCGAGATCGTGCGGTCCACGCCGCGCTTGGCGGCGCCGACCACCTTCACCGTGGCGTAGACGCCGACGGCCAGGAAGAGCACGAAGAGCAGGGCGAACACTGCGATCACTGCTTCCACGTCGCTCCTCCTCCGGGCCGCGCGGCACGCCCCGCGCCGCACCTCCACGGTAAACGAGACGGGCAGGTGCGGAGTTCCAGAAGAACCCCGAACCTGCCCGTAGGGGACTACCCCGAGGCGCGCCCGCCCCGGACCACTGCCACCGGCAGCCGCGCCGGTCCCGGCACCCGCGCCGGACCCGTCACCACCGCCGGCAGCTACGCCGGAACGATGTTCACCAGCTTCGGCGCCCGCACGATCACCTTGCGGATGCCCGCGCCGTCCAGCGCCGCGACGACCTTCTCGTCCGCCAGCGCGGCCTTCTCCAGCTCCTCGTCGGAGACGGACGGCGAGACCTCCAGGCGGGCCTTGACCTTGCCCTTGATCTGCACCACGCAGGTCACGGTCTCGTCGACGACGTAGCGCGGGTCGGCGACGGGGAAGTCCCGGTGCACGACCGAGTCGGTGTGGCCCAGCTTGCGCCACAGCTCCTCGGCGATGTGCGGGGCCAGCGGCGCGACCAGCAGCACCAGCGGCTCGGCGACCGCGCGCGGCACCGGGCCGCCCGCCTTGGTCAGGTGGTTGTTCAGCTCGGTGACCTTGGCGATGGCGGTGTTGAAGCGCAGGCCCTCCAGGTCCTGGCGCACGCCGTCGATCGCCTTGTGCAGGGCGCGCAGCGTCTCCTCGTCGGGCGCGGCGTCCGAGACGGTGACCGCGCCGCTGTCCTCGTCCACGACGTTGCGCCACAGCCGCTGCAGCAGCCGGAACTGGCCCACCACCGCGCGCGTGTCCCACGGCCGTGACACGTCCAGCGGGCCCATCGCCATCTCGTACAGGCGCAGTGTGTCGGCGCCGTACTCGGCGCAGATCTCGTCCGGGGTGACCGCGTTCTTCAGGGACTTGCCCATCTTGCCCAGCAGCCGGGAGACCTTCTCGCCCTGGTGGTAGTACGCGCCGTCGCGTTCCTCCACCTCGGCGGCCGGCACCGCGATGCCGCGGCCGTCGCGGTAGACGTAGGCCTGGATCATGCCCTGGTTGAACAGCTTGTGGAACGGCTCCGCGGAGGAGACGTGCCCCAGGTCGAACAGCACCTTGGACCAGAAGCGCGCGTACAGCAGGTGCAGCACGGCGTGCTCGGCGCCGCCGACGTACAGGTCGACGCCGCCGTGCGGCATGCCCTCGCGCGGGCCCATCCAGTACCGCTCGATCTCCGGGTCGACCAGCTCGCGGTCGTTGTGCGGGTCCAGGTAGCGCAGCTCGTACCAGCAGGAACCGGCCCAGTTGGGCATGGTGTTGGTCTCGCGGCGGTACTTCTTCGGCCCGTCGCCCAGGTCCAGGGTGACGTGGACCCACTCGCCGTTGCGCGACAGCGGCGTCTCGGGCTCGGTGTCGGCGTCGTCCGGGTCGAAGGTGCGCGGCGAGTAGTCGTCGACCTCCGGCAGTTCCAGCGGCAGCATCGACTCGGGCAGCGGGTGGGCGATGCCCTCCTCGTCGTAGACGATCGGGAACGGCTCGCCCCAGTAGCGCTGGCGGCTGAACAGCCAGTCGCGCAGGCGGAAGTTGACCGTGCCCTCGCCGATGCCCTTGCGCGCCATCCACTCGGTGACGCGCGCCTTGGCCTCCGCGACGCCCAGCCCGTCCAGCGAGATGTCGTCGTTGGAGGAGTTGATGATCCTCGCGTCGTAGGACGCGAAGGCGTCCTCCCACGTGGAGGTGTCGGTGCCGCGGCCGTCGGTCGGCTCGACGATGCAGTGGATCGGCAGCTCGAAGGCGCGCGCGAACTCGAAGTCACGCTGGTCGCCCGCCGGGACGGCCATGATCGCGCCCGTGCCGTAGCCCATCAGGACGTAGTCGGCGATGAAGACGGGGACCTGCTCGCCGTTGACCGGGTTGGTTGCGTACGCGCCGATGAAGACGCCCGTCTTGTCCTTGGCCTCGGCCTGGCGCTCGACGTCGGACTTCGCGGCGGCCTGCGCGCGGTAGGCGGCGACGGCCTCGGCGGGCGTCGCGTGGCCGCCGGTCCACACCTCGTGGGTGCCCTCCGGCCAGGCGGCCGGGGTGAACTTCTCGACCAGCGGGTGCTCGGGGGCCAGCACCATGTAGGTCGCGCCGAACAGCGTGTCCGGGCGCGTGGTGAAGACCGTGATGCGCTCGCCGTCGATCGGGAAGTCGACCCGGGCGCCCTCGGACCGGCCGATCCAGTTGCGCTGCTGCAGCTTGATCGCCTCGGGCCAGTCCAGCGCGTCCAGGTCGTTCAGCAGCCGGTCGGCGTAGGCGGTGATCCGCATGTTCCACTGGCGCAGCTTGGCCTTGAAGACCGGGAAGTTGCCCCGCTCGCTGCGGCCGTCGGCGGTGACCTCCTCGTTGGCCAGCACGGTGCCCAGGCCGGGGCACCAGTTGACCGGGGCGTCGGAGGCGTACGCCAGGCGGTACTCGCCCAGGACGTCGGCGCGCTCACCGGCGCTCAGCGCGTCCCAGGAACGGCCGCCGGGGACGGCGCGCTCACCGGTCTCGAACTGGGCGACCAGGTCGGTGACGGGGCGGGCCTTGTCCGCCTCCTCGTCGTACCAGGAGTTGAAGATCTGCAGGAAGATCCACTGGGTCCACTTGTAGTAGTCCGGGTCGATCGTGGCGAACGACCGGCGCTTGTCGTGGCCCAGGCCCAGCGCCCGCAGCTGCCGCTTCATGGCCTCGATGTTGGCCTCGGTGGACACGCGCGGGTGCGTGCCGGTCTGCACCGCGTACTGCTCGGCGGGCAGGCCGAAGGCGTCGAAGCCCAGGGTGTGCAGGACGTTGTGCCCGGTCATGCGCTGGAAGCGGGCGAAGACGTCGGTGGCGATGTAGCCCAGCGGGTGGCCCACGTGCAGGCCCGCACCGGAGGGGTAGGGGAACATGTCCATGATGAACTTCTTGGGCCGGGCGACGACCGCGGGGTCACCCGCCAGGTCGCCCTCGGGGTTCGGCGCCGCGTACGTGCCGTCGGCGTCCCAGAAGTCCTGCCAGCGTGCCTCGATCTCGGCCGCCATGGCGGCCGTGTAGCGGTGCGGCGCTGCCGCCTCGGCGGCGGCAGCGGGGTTCGTCTCGCTCATGATCCTCAAAGCTCCATCGATCGTCTCTGCCGACTGCTGCGACTTCCCGGAAACGAAAAATCCCCTCGCACAGGAGGGGACGCCGCGCCGATTCCGACCATCCGGGTCGCCCGGCGGTCGGGACTGATCAGCGCGGCTCGCTAAGCAGAAGGCGTACGGCACGCATGCGGTTAGGGTACCGCAGCGCTTGAGCACGACGCGACGCGCTTGCGTATGGGTCTCTGGCCCCGGTGTCACACCCGGACAACAACTGAACAGAAGTCAAAAGTTACTTCGCGTAACAGCCGACACCTGGACATCGCAACAACCGCACTGTCCTTGCATAACAACCCAATAACTCAAACCTCGTACCCATCGGTATGGCGCCACCTAGAGTTCGGCAGCGGGACCGCTTTCCCGATACTGCTCGGAGTTGCCCCCATGAACCCTCGTCGTAGCAACAGCACGCTCCCCAAACCCGGCCGGTCGGCCTACGGGGTGGCGTCGGCTGTCGTGCTGCTGCTCATACCCGCCGTGGTCATCCTCGGCGGCGACTGGCTGCAGCAGTTCCTGAACTTCGGTGCGGGCGTCCTGTCGCTCGTCTGCCTCACCTGCTCGGTGATCTGGGGCCTGGTGGCCCAGGACCGGCTCATCCTCAACATCCGCCAGCGCATCGTGGCCCAGGGCATCCACCGGGTGACGGCCGTCGCCTCGATCGCCTTCCTCCTGGTGCACATCGGAGTCAAGCTCGCGCTGGACCACGCCGACTGGATCGCGGCCGTGATCCCCTTCGGCTGGCTGTTCACCGGCACCGGCACCGCGAACCCCGGCAGCGCCACCCTCGTCGGCATGGGCTCGCTGGCCGCGTACCTCATGATCTTCGTCGGCATCACCGGCGCCCTGCGCAACCAGTTCGCCTCCCCGGCACCGGTCGCGGCGCGCTGGCGCGCGATGCACATGCTGGCCTACCCGGCCTGGTGCGCGGCCCTGATCCACGGCCTGTTCGCGGGACGCCCGGCGAAGACGTTCTTCATGGTCTCCTACGAGCTGTGCGTGGTCGCGGTCGCCGCGGCCCTCGCCCTGCGCGCGGCCCCGCGCCCGTTCAAGCGGAAGGTCGCCGACCGCCTCGCCGTGCTCCTGGGCAACGACCCCGGGGCGGCCCGCGAGGAGCTGGAGGCCAGCCGCGCGCGCGTGGCCGACGCCGCCGCCCCCTCACGCCCACGCGCGCGGGGGGCCGAGACCGCCTCCGCGCTGCCGGGCTACGAGAACACCCGGGCGCCGAGGCAGCCAGCGGCGGACGCGGGGGCGTCCGCCACGGCCGGCTTCTACGACACCGCCTCCTCCCGCGCCATGTCCCCGGAGTCCACCGGCGGCTTCGCGGCCGCCTACCGCGCCGTCACCCCGCAGCAGCAGGGGCGCCAGCAGTACGGCGCCGACCGGACCGCCCGCATGGACCTCCCCCTGGACATGCAGCCCACGGAGGCGATGCCGCGCGCCGACGCCGCCGGCACCACCGCGGGCAGCTGGCCCGTCCCCTCGCCCCCGCCGGTCGGCGAGGCTCCCCCGTCGGCGTACGACCCGCTCCAGGACACGGGATACAACATCCCCACCTACGACAATTCGGGCGCCGCGGCCTATCGCAACAGTGATGTGTACGACACCGGTGAGACGAATGCCCAGTACGGCGCGTACAACTCGAACGACACGTACAACAGCGGTCCCGCCGACGAATCGACGCCCGGTGCCTCCTGGGACGCACCGGGTTCGGGCGAAGCGTGGAACACGCCTTCCGGAGGCTATAGGTGAACGAGGCCCTGCCCGACGTTCCAGAAGTCCGCGTGGTCGGACTTCCGCAACTCACGTCTGGCTTCGACCTTGTCGAACGGCTGGATCTGTCCATGCACCTCAAGGTGCACGGCCCGCTCGAGCCGCTGGGCGGCGAGCAGCTCGCGAAGCTCGCCGAGAACATCAACCTGAAGGGCCGCGGCGGCGCCGGCTTCCCCTTCCACAAGAAGCTGCGCTCGGTCGCCGAAGCGGCGATCAAGCGCGGGGTGCGGCCGGTCGTCGTGGTCAACGGCAGCGAGGACGAGCCGGCCTGCCGCAAGGACACGGTCCTGATCAACCGCGCCCCCCATCTGATCCTGGACGGGGCACTGCTGGTCGCGGAGGCGCTGGGTGCCCGCACGCTCGTGGTGGGGGTCACCCGTGAGTCGACGCAGCGCTCCATGGAGGCCGCCCTCGCCGAACGGGGCCTCAGCAACGGACGCCGCTCTGCGCTCAAGGCCTGGGTCCAGCGCAACCCGGTCCGCATGGTCACCGGCGCCGCCGCCTCCCTGATCCGCTCGATCGACGGCGGCCCGGCCATCCCGCCCGGCCGCAAGATCAGCGCCTCGCAGAGCGGCGTCGGCGGCGCGCCCACCCTGCTGTCGAACGCCGAGACCTTCGCCCAGCTCGCCATCGCCGCCCGCATCGGCCCGGAGCGCTACGGCAACACGGGCCTCTACGACGAGCCGGGCACCGTCATGCTGACGGTCTCCGGCGCGGTCGCCCGCCCCATGGTGCTCGAGGTCCCCACCGGCGTCCCGCTGCGCTACGTCCTCCAGCTGGCCGGTGCCCCGCCCGTCCCGCAGGGCGTGCTGACCGGCGGCTACCACGGCAAGTGGATCGACGCCGCGACCGTCGACGAGGCGGTCGTCTCCCGCAACTCCCTGGACGCGGTGGGCGGTTCGCTCGGCGCGGGCGCGATCCTGCCGATCAGTCAGGAGACCTGCCCGCTGGGCGAGTCGCTGCGGGTGGCGCAGTGGCTGGCCGACGAGAGCGCGGGCCAGTGCGGCCCCTGCTACCTCGGTCTGCCGGCCGCCGCACGCGGCATGGAGGACATCCTGGGCGGCGGCGGCCCGGCCGCCCTGGAGGCCCTCAAGCAGGTCGCCAAGAACGTGAAGCGGCGCGGCGCGTGCTCGCACCCGGACGGCTCCGCGATGTTCCTGGAGTCGACCATCAAGGCCTTCACCGACGACCTCGCGGCGCATGTCCTCGGAAACGGCTGCGGACGGCCCGTGGAGGGCGTTCTGCCGCTCTTCGAGGGCGGCCAGATGCCCGCGGGCATCACGGGCGGCGCGCAGCCCGCGGAGACGGGCGCCAGCCGTCAGAAGATCTACGTCGACTGGACCCTGTGCCGCGGCCACGGCCTGTGCGCGGACATCCTCCCGGAGGTCTTCGAACTCGGCGCCGACGGCTTCCCGACCGTCGCCCAGGCCCAGGTGCCGCGCTACGCGGAGGCCAAGGCGCTGCGCGCGGTGCGCCGCTGCCCGGCACTCGCCCTGCGCATCGAGGAGGAGGCGCCGCGCGACCGGGCTCCGTCCCGCAACCTGCCGGTGCTCTCCCAGGGCCGCGGACGGCGCGCGCTCGGCCGCTGAGCCGTGTGACGGCCGATCGCCCCGTACACACAAAAATCCCGCCGGATCTTCACGATCCGGCGGGATCTGCCGTGGAGCTAAGGAGAATTGAACTCCTGACCTCCTGCATGCCATGCAGGCGCTCTACCAACTGAGCTATAGCCCCGTGCAGTGGTCCGCCAGGTTTCCCCGGCGGCGACGCCAACATTACACGGTCCAGCGGGTGCAACACCAAATCGTTTCCGTGGGCCCGGCGGGGCCGGCACGTCAGGCGGTGACGAACGAGTAGAACCGCTTGAGCGTGCAGTGCTCCTCGAGCAGACGGCCGTAGATCGGCTCGCCCTCCAGCTCGCGGTACGTCTCGATCGGGTCGCCCTTTATGATCAGCGCCCGCGCGCACTCCTCGCACCAGTACTGGTAGTCGGGGTTGACCGGCTCCATGTCGCGGACGATCGGCGTACCGCTGCCGCACCAATCGCACTTGCGCCTGTGTGCACCCATCGATCAGCTCCAGCTGTGGCCGCAGGCCGTGCACACGTAGGAGATCCCGCCGTTGTCGCCGAGGACTTGTGCGACATGTGCGGAACCGCAGGAAGGGCAGCTCAGACGGGTGACCGTGTCCCGTGCAGATGCCGCTTCGAGGAGGTGGCCGACCTCCTCGACGATGCTCGCAGGCATCACAGCTCCCTCCCGTCGGGCCGCGGTCCCTACCGGCCGTTTGATTCTGCCACGGCCAGGCCAATACGGTCAGCGACGCCTGAGTACCAGTACGGACACGCACGCCGAGAGCGCCTCCACAGAGGTATACGCCTTCGGGACCGCAAGTGACTCAAGTCGTACAGGAACAGACAGAAAATCCCGTCTCCTGACGGAGACGGGATCTTGTTGTGGAGCTAAGGAGAATTGAACTCCTGACCTCCTGCATGCCATGCAGGCGCTCTACCAACTGAGCTATAGCCCCATCAGGTTCTTCCCGCTCGGCGGGGCGAACAAGAAGAACTCTAGCCTGCGACCTGCCGGAAAGTGAAATCCGCTAGTCGTCGTCGCCGAGCACCGGTTCGGGCAGCGTGCCGGCGTTGTGCTCCAGCAGGCGCCAGCCGCGGGCGCCCTCGCCGAGGACGGACCAGCAGCAGTTGGAGAGGCCGCCGAGGCTCTCCCAGTGGCGGGGCTCCAGGCCCAGCAGGCGCCCGATGGTGGTGCGGATCGTCCCGCCGTGGCTGACCACGACGAGCGTGCCGTCGTCGGGGAGCTTCTCGGCATGCCGCAGCACGACCGGGGCGGCGCGGTCGGCCACCTCGGTCTCCAGCTCGCCCCCGCCGCGGCGGACCGGCTCGCCGCGCTTCCACGCGGTGTACTCCTCGCCGTGCCGCGCGATGATCTCCTCGTGCGTCAGGCCCTGCCAGACGCCCGCGTAGGTCTCGCGCAGCGCCTCGTCGTGGGCGACCTCCAGGCCGGTGAGCTCGGCGAGCTCGGCCGCGGTGTTCGCGGCCCGCCGGAGGTCGGAGGCGACGATCGCGTCGGGACCCAGCGAGGCCAGCAGCCGGGCGGCGCGCCGGGCCTGGGCGACACCGGTCTCGGTGAGGGCCACGTCCGTGGTGCCCTGGAAGCGGCGCTCCACGTTCCAGGAGGTCTGGCCGTGGCGCCACAGGATGACGCGGCGTCCCCGGCCGGGCCTGCCGGCCGACACCTCACCGGTGGCGCTCATCACCACTCACCGCCGAGGTCGGCCGCCTCCTCGGCGGCCTGGTCCCGGGCGTGCTCCTCGGCCTTGCCGCGGGTGGCCTTGGCGTCGGCGGGCAGCTCGAGCTCGGGGCAGTCCTTCCACAGCCGCTCCAGGGCGTAGAAGACGCGCTCCTCGCTGTGCTGGACGTGGACGACGATGTCGACGTAGTCGAGCAGGACCCAGCGGGCCTCGCGGTCGCCCTCGCGGCGCACCGGCTTGGCGCCGAGCTCCTTCTGCAGCCGCTCCTCGATCTCGTCGACGATCGACTTGACCTGGCGGTCGTTGGGCGCGGAGGCCAGCAGGAAGGCGTCCGTGATCGACAGCACGTCGCTGACGTCGTAGGCGATGATGTCGTGCGCGAGCTTGTCGGCGGCCGCCTGCGCGGCGGTGTTGATCAGCTCGAGGGAACGGTCAGTGGCGGTCACTACGCGGCTTTCGGTCGGCGGTCTGTTGACACCAAGGGTCTCACGGACCGCCGGGCGCACCCCACGTGATGAAGGGATCACGTGGGGCGCCCGCCCGGGACGGTCAGGAGGAGGACGGCTTGTAGTCCTGGCCGAGGATGACCGAGACGTCGGCGTTCGAGGTGGTCTTCCCCTTGGTCACGGAGCCGGCCGGCAGGCCCAGGGTCTTGGCGACCTCGGTGGCGTTCGCCTTGTCCCCCGCGTCGGTGTAGACGACCTTCGACGTGGCCGACGTGGTGCCCGCGGTGCTGCCCCCCAGGAAGGTGAAGCCGCCGTTGAGGAGGACCACACGGGCCTTCTCGGTGTTGTCCTTCGTGCCCGTGGCGTTCTGCACCGAGACCCGGACGGCCGAGCCCTGGTCGGGGCTCTTGGCCGTGCCGCCGAGGACGTCCTTGACCACGCTGGCGCCGTCCTGCGCGCTCATGGTGCCGTCGCTCCGGACGGGCAGCAGGGCGGTCTTGTAGTCGCCGCCCTTGGCGAGGTCGGCGAGCCTGGCGAGGAAGGCGCCGAGGTCCTTGTCGGTGAGCGACGGGTCCAGGATCTGGGCGAGCGTCTGCACGGTCGTGGTCGCGGCCTGCGGGTCGGAGGACATCTTGCGCAGCACGCCCGCCATGACCTGGCCGAACCGCACCAGCTGGGCGTTCTGGGCCTCGCCGGAGGCGCGGTAGGTGGCGTAGGCGACGGCCGTCTTGCCGCTGAGGGTCTGGTCCTTGCCCTTGTGGACGAGAGGTTCGGCGCCCTTCTTCTTGGCGGCCGGGTCCGGTACGTCCGCGTCGGTGTCGACCTCGATGTTGCCGATCAGGTCGACCAGGTTCTGCAGATAGGGGGTGTCCAGCCGCCAGGTGCCCTCGATGTCGGTGCCGAGGACCGTGTCGAGGGCGTCGCGGGTGCCGGAGGAGCCGTCCCCGTCGACCGACTTGGCGAGGGTGGTCGTGGTGCCGTCGTCGTCCGTCAGGGAGAGGGAGTTGGGCAGCAGCACGGTGGTGCCCTGCTTGGTGGTGGTGTTGTCGACGAGCAGCGCCGTGGAGGTGCCGCCGCCCTTGGTGTTGTGCAGGTGGACGACGATCACGTCGCGTTTCTGGGCGCCCCCGGCCGTGGCGGTGCCGCCCTTCCGGGAGCCGGACGAGGACAGGCCCGGCAGCTTCCCGGCGTACCAGAGGTAGCCGACGCCGCCGACCGCGACCAGGGCCAGCGTGACGACGAGGGCGATCAGGCGGCTGCGGGCGCGGCGCCTGGCCTCCTCGCGGCGCTCGGTGCGGTTCTCGGTGAAGTTGAGCCAGTCGATGACGTCCTCGGAGTCCCCGTCGGGCTCCTCGACGAAGTCGAACTGGTCGGTGCGGTAGTCCCGTTCGGCGGGGGCCGCCTCCGGTGCCTGCTCCCCCGGGCCCGCCTGCTGCGGGATGTAGGCGGTCTGCTCGGCGACCCGGGGCTGCTGCGCGCCGGCCGCGGCCCGCCCGTAGGGGTCGTACGGCGCCCCGGGCGCGCCGCCCTGGGGCGCACCGGTGCCGTAGGGGTCGTAGGAGGGCGAGGGTGGCGTGACCGGCTGCTGTCCGGTGCCGTAGGGGTCGTACTGCTGCGGGACCTGCTGCTGCGAGCCGGTCGCGTACGGGTCGTATCCGTAGCCCTGCTGCTGCGCGTACGGGTCGTAGGGCTGCTGCGGTGCCTGCTGCTGGGCGACCGGCCGGTAGACGGGCCGGCCGTACTCGTCGTAGCCGACGAGCACGTACTGCTCGTCGTGGTCGCCGTAGCCCGCGTCGTATCGGTCGTTCACCGGTGCCCCTCTCGGCTCACTCGCCGCGGTACAGCTCACGCTTGTCGATGTAGCGCACGACCCCGTCCGGCACCATGTACCAGATGGGGTCTCCCTTGGCGACCCTCGCACGGCAGTCCGTGGAGGAGATGGCCAGCGCGGGAACCTCGACGAGCGAGACACCGCCCTCGGGAAGACCCCGGTCGGTCAGATGGTGTCCGGGCCGGGTGCAGCCGATGAAGTGCGCCAGGGAGAACAGCTCCTCGGAGTCCCGCCAGGTGAGGATCTGGCCGAGGGCGTCGGCGCCGGTGATGAAGAAGAGGTCCGTGTCGGGGTTGAGCGCGCGCAGATCACGGAGCGTGTCCACGGTGTACGTCGCGCCGCCCCGGTCGATGTCGATGCGGCTCACCGAGAACTGCGGGTTCTCGGCGGTCGCGATCACCGTCATCAGATAGCGGTCCTCGGCCGGGGAGACGTCGCGGTGCGTCTTCTGCCACGGCTGGCCGGTCGGCACGAAGACCACCTCGTCCAGGTGGAACTGCGCGGCGACCTCGCTCGCCGCCACGAGGTGCCCGTGGTGGATCGGGTCGAACGTTCCGCCCATGACGCCGAGGCGGCGCTTGCCGGGGTTCGACGGGCCGGTAGGCATGTCCTGCTCTCCCATGCGTGCAGACCATACCGGCCCCGCCTGAGAGGACCGGGCGGGCCGGTCCCCGGCGGCGGCGCGGGCGGGACTCAGCGGTCGCGGTTGAAGCGGGTGGTGATCCACAGCAGGAGCAGCAGGACGAGCAGGGCGCCGCCGCCGGTGATGTACGGGCTGAGGCTCTCGTGATTGCCGCCGTGCTCCTCGCCCTCGGCGGCGAGAGTGACCAACTGAGCGGCGGCAGCGTGGAAGCTCGTCATCGGCAGAACCTATCCGGTGTGGGCGGGATGAAGATGTCGGCCCATCGTAAGCGGGCGCCGGCACGGCGATCACGCCGACTCCGCCGTGGGGAACCCGGGGCGGTGCTCAGTCGTCCTTCTGCTTGTAGCCCCGCAGCAGGAACCACCCGGTCAGCGCGCAGCCCACCATCATCACGACCAGCACGATCCGGAGCAGATCCCCCGGCCCTTGGTGCGGGGACGCGCTCGCGGCCTGGACGAGCCACAGGGCTGCGGCAGTGTGCTCCATGGTGCGGGACTCCTTCGGTGTAGTGCCCGTCCACGGTAACTCCGCCTAGGCTGGGCCCTGCTTCGGGGGCGCAAAGGGCCGCACAAGGGTCCGCAAAGGGCCACTCACACGCACATGGGGGACACACATGTCCGACGACGGCCACGAGCACAACGGGCACGAGCACGTTCCGAGCAGGCAACGCCGACGCTTCCCGGGGATCTCCTCGCGCGCGTACGAGCACCCCGCCGACCGCTCCGCGCTGGTCGCGCTGCGCAAGCTGAGCGGCTTCGACACGGTCTTCAAGGCGCTCAGCGCGCTGCTGCCCGAGCGCAGCCTCCGGCTGCTGTTCCTGTCCGACTCGGTGCGCGTCTCGGACCAGCAGTTCGCGCATCTCAACGACATGCTGCGGGACGCCTGTTACATCCTGGACCTGGAGAAGGTCCCGCCGATGTACGTCAACCAGGACCCGCAGCCGAACGCGATGTGCATCGGCCTGGACGAGCCGATCATCGTCGTCACCACCGGCCTCGTCGAGCTGCTCGACGAGGAGGAGATGCGGGCCGTCATCGGGCACGAGGTGGGCCACGCCCTCTCCGGCCATGCCGTGTACCGCACCATCCTGCTCTTCCTGACCACCCTCGCGGTCCGCGTCGCCTGGATCCCGCTGGGCAACCTCGCGATCATGGCGATCGTGACGGCGCTGCGCGAGTGGTTCCGCAAGTCGGAGCTGTCCGCGGACCGGGCCGGCCTGCTGGCCGGGCAGGACCTGCGGGCCTCGATGCGCGGCCTGATGAAGATCGCGGGCGGCAACCACCTGCACGAGATGAACGTGGACGCCTTCCTCAAGCAGGCCGAGGAGTACGAGGCGGGCGGCGACCTGCGCGACTCCGTGCTGAAGATCCTGAACCTGCTGCCGCGGACCCACCCCTTCACCACCATCCGCGCGGCCGAGCTGAAGAAGTGGGCCGAGTCCCGCGACTACCAGCGGATCATGGACGGCCACTACCCGCGCCGCGACGAGGACAAGGACACCTCGGTCTCGGACTCCTGGCGCGAGTCGGCGGCGAGCTACGCGAGCAACGTCAAGGGCTCGAAGGACCCGCTGATGAAGCTGGTCAGCGACATCGCCGGCGGGGCCGGCGGGCTGGGCGGCCGGGTGCGGCGCGGCTTCGACGGCTTCACCGGCTCGGCGCCGCGCGGGGACCGGCCGCCGGCGGACCCGCCCGCCGGGGACACGCCCCCCGAGGACACCCCGCCGCGCGACGGCGACTGAGCCGCGGCGGGTGCGCCGCCAAGGGGGTGCTCACACCGCCGGCTGCGCGCCCGCCGCGAGCGAGCCGCACAGCGCCGTGAAACCGCTCGTGGCGTACGGGTCCGTCCCCGCCGGGCCGCCCGCCCGGGCCGTCTGCCCGGCCAGCAGCGGGTGCAGGTGGTTCGTGGAGTCCTCGGCGCAGGACAGCGGGCCGGCCTGGACGTAGGAGACGACGAGCTGGGCCTGGCGCAGGCGGAGGTCGTCGCGGTCGAAGCGGAAGTGCAGCTCGCGCCGGACGGTGAAGAGGGAGGCCTGCGCCGTGGCGCCGGAGCCGGTCGGCTTCAGCGCGTAGACGAAGGTGTGGTCCGCGGTGACCTCCAGGGTGGCGGAGTCGGTCTCGGCGGCCCGCAGGGTGCCCTGGACCCGGATCCTGGCGTCGGCGAGCCGGGCGCGGGTCTGGTCGAAGCGGACCAGCCATCCGGTGGGCTGGTGCCGGCCGTCGGCCACCGGGTGCTCGAAGCTCTGGTCGAACTGATCGAGTTGGCCGCTGTCGAGCATGACCCGCACGGCGCGGACGTCCTGGCCGGCCACGACCTCGGGGTCCAGCGCGGACCGCACGATGTAGTCCTTGGCCGTGGTCAGGGCGGCCACCACCTGGCTGTCGGAGAAGTGCGCGGTGCGCCGCGAGGCCGGCAGCGGTATGCCCTCGGCGCCGACCCGGAACTGCGCCGCGGGGCTGTGCGCGTACAGGTACTCGGGGTCGGCCGCGCCGGGCACCTTGCCCTGCGGGGAGAGCGGGATGACCGTCATCCGCAGGGGCTCGACGGGCTGCCGGGCGGACGGCGTCTGGTAGGGGTGGCGTACGCCCATGTAGATCGCGGTGCCGAAGGCCACCGCGATCAGGAGCACCAGGATCAGCGCCTGCCGGGACAGGCCACGGCGCAGCGGGGGGCGGCGGCGCACGGCGGGCGCGTGGTCGGCCATGCGCTCCTGCGCGGAGAACTCCTGGAGGCGGGCAGCGCGGACGAACGATTCGTCGAACACGACGGATCGGTACTCGTCCTCACCACCTGCGCCGGCGCCCTCGGGTGTCCCCTCAGGTGGGTCTCCAGGCCCTCCCATATCTTCAGGGTAGGTCTCCGGGCCCCCGGGTAAACGCCCGGCCGCACGACAAGTTCTGACAGGTTCTCACCAGGATCGGACCATGTTGAGCACGCGCGCACGTAGGCCGTGCCCGGGTCGGTGCTCAGGGGGTGCGCGGGATGACCGAGATCGCGGGCGGGGCGGTGTCGGCGGAGGCCGAGGGCGGCACCGCGCTCCCCTGTTCCAGACCGGTCGACGCGGGCGGGGGCACCTGCTCGCGGTTGCCCGAGGAGGCACCGCGGTAGACCGCCGCGAAGGCCAGCGCGACCATGCCGATGCCCATCACGATGGCGAGCATCCAGGCGACGGGGCGGTGCCAGCGGACCGGCTTGCCGTACGGTCCGGTCGCGCCGTAGCGGCCCTCGAGGACGTCGCCGTCGTCCGGGTCGTCGAGATCGGGATCATGGCCGAAACCGGTGCGGTCGTCGGGGCCGAAGCCGTCCTCGTAGCGCTCGCCGCGGGCGTGGGCCCGGCGGGCCTCCGCCTCGGAGGCCTCCGCTCTCGCCTGGGCCGCGGCCAGCAGGCGCTCCACGGCCGTCGGCTCATGGACGGCTGCCGCCCGCACGAAGGCCTCGTCGAACACCACGGAGGCGAACTCTTCGTCCGACACCCCGCGGTCGTGGTCGTCGTCGGGCTCCCAGCCGTCAGGGAACGGCGTGCCCCCCACGTCCTCCGGCACGCATCCAGAGTAGACCTGGGGGGTCAATTTGGGCAGACGGTATGGAAATTCATCCGCCTGCTGAGACACCTCCGCCGCTGCACGGGCGCGCACCGGGAGCGCATGCCCCTTGCATATGCGCCCCCGCTTCGCGGCTCCGTCAGCGCCGGATGTGGCCGTCGCCGGTGACGATGTACTTCGTGCTCGTCAGCTCGGGAAGCCCCATCGGGCCGCGTGCGTGCAGCTTCTGCGTGGAGATGCCGATCTCCGCGCCGAAGCCGAACTGGCCGCCGTCGGTGAAGCGGGTCGAGGCGTTCACCGCAACGGTGGTGGAGTCGACCAGCTGGGTGAAGCGGCGGGCGGCCTGCTGGGAGGTGGTCACGATCGCCTCGGTGTGGCCGGAGGTCCACAGCCGGATGTGCTCGACGGCCTTGTCCAGCGAGTCCACCACGGCGGCGGCGATGTCGTAGGAAAGGTACTCGGTGTCCCAGTCCTCCGGCGTGGCCTCGACGACGGTCGCCTTGGAGTCCTTCGCGTAGGCCAGCACGCGCGGGTCGGCGTGCACGGTCACTCCGGCCTCGGCGAGGGCGTCCAGGGCGCGCGGCAGGAACTCGGGGGCGATGTTTTGGTGGACCAGGAGGGTCTCGGCGGCGTTGCAGACGCTGACCCGCTGGGCCTTGGAGTTGATCAGGATGTCGATGGCCATGTCGAGGTCGGCGTGCGCGTCGACGTAGACGTGGCAGTTGCCGGTACCGGTCTCGATGACCGGGACGGTGGACTCCGAGACGACGGTCTGGATCAGGGAGGCGCCGCCGCGCGGGATCAGGACGTCGACCAGGCCCCGGGCGCGCATCAGCTCGCGCACGCTCTCCCGGCTCTCGCCGGGCACGAGCTGGACGGCGTCGGCGGGCAGTCCGGCACCGCCCACGGCGTCCCGCAGGACCCTGACCAGGGCGGCGTTGGACTCGTAGGCGGAGGCGGAGCCGCGCAGCAGGACCGCGTTGCCGGACTTCAGGCAGAGCGCGGCGGCGTCGACGGTCACGTTCGGGCGGGCCTCGTAGATGATGCCGACGACGCCGAGCGGGACGCGGACCTGGCGCAGGTCGATGCCGTTGGGCAGGGTCGAGCCGCGGACCACCTCGCCGACCGGGTCGGGCAGCGCGACCACGTCGCGCACGTCGGAGGCGATGGCGCGCACCCGCTCCGGGGTGAGGGTGAGCCGGTCCACGATGGCCTCGCCGGTGCCGGCCGCCCGGGCCTTGGCGACGTCCTTGGCGTTGGCCTCGACGATCTCGCTCGTGCGGACCTCCAGGGCGTCCGCGACGGCGAGCAGCGCGTCGTCCTTGTCCGCGCGGGGCAGCGGGGCGAGGTCCGCGGCGGCGGCCTTGGCGCGGTAGGCGGCCTGCGTGACCGGGGACATGGAGTCGTACGGCGAAAGCGTGGTCATGGGGGAAGAGTAGTGCGCCGCGCGGGAGCGTCCACCGGACATCCCAAACCCCGAGACACCCGGCGAAGGGCGCTCAAAAGGGATGCACGCCGACCGGGCTCGCGGGCGGCGGGCCGTACCCCTCGGCGACCCGCTGGTGGTAGGTCTCCCGGTCGACGACCTCCAGTCCGACGATCTCCCAGGGCGGCAGCTTGGCGGTCTGGCGGTGCTCGCCCCACAGGCGCAGCGCGACGGCGGCCGCGTCGTGCAGGTCGCGGGCCTCCTCCCAGTAGCGGATCTCCGCGTGGTCGTTCGCGTAGCGGCTGGTCAGCAGAAAGGGGTGGTCGTGGGCGAGCTGTTCGAGGCCGCGCCGCACCTCCTTCAGCGGGGCCTCCTTGCCGGAGACGCTGAGGGTGACGTGCCACAGGCGGGGCAGGTCGGCCGGCTCCTCGTACCGCTCGCCCGCCGCGACGCTCGTGAGGGCGCGCTCCTCGCCGACCGTGCGGGAGGCGGTGGCACTCCCGGCGCCGCCGCGGGACGGCGTCCCAGGGCGCACTCGTCTCACGACGGCCTCCTTCACGCGACGGTCGAGCAGGGCTCGTGCGGAATGTGTCCCTGAGACAAAGTTGAGCAGGCCGCAAGGGTCCGTGGGGCGGTTTTGCGGAACGTCCACCTCAGGAGCGGGCCGTTTTACGGGGCGTTCCCCCTGTTTTCGGCTTCTGACGGGCGTCAGGGATGCAGGATCACCAAGTCGTCGCGGTGCACGACCTCGCGTTCGTAGGCCGGGCCCAGCTCGCGCGCCAGCTCCCGCGTCGAACGCCCGAGCAACTGGGGGATCTCCTTGGCGTCGAAGTTGACGAGCCCGCGGGCCACCGCACGCCCCTCGCCGTCCCGCAGCTCGACCGGGTCCCCGGCGCTGAACTCGCCCTCCACGGCGGCGATCCCGGCCGGCAGCAGCGAGGTGCGCCGCTCGACGACCGCCCGCACCGCACCGTCGTCCAGGGTCAGGTGGCCCTGCGGGGTGGAGGCGTGCTGGAGCCACAGCAGGCGGTCGGCGGAGCGCTTGCCCGCGGGGTGGAAGTAGGTGCCGGTGTCCTTGCCGGTCAGCCCGTCGGCCGCGTGGACCGCGCTGGTGAGCACGACCGGGATGCCGGCCGCGGCGGCGATGCGGGCCGCCTCGACCTTGGTGACCATGCCGCCGGTGCCGACGCCGGCCCGGCCCGCGCTGCCGATCTCCACGTGCGCCAGGTCCCCCGGCTCCCGCACCTCCGCTATCCGCGAGGTGCCGGGCCTGCTGGGGTCGCCGTCGTAGACGCCGTCGACGTCGGAGAGCAGGACCAGCAGGTCGGCGTGGACGAGGTGGGCGACCAGGGCGGCGAGCCGGTCGTTGTCGCCGAAGCGGATCTCGTCGGTGGCGACGGTGTCGTTCTCGTTCACGATCGGGAAGGCGCCCATCGCGAGCAGCTTGTCGAGAGTGCGGGAGGCGTTGCGGTGGTGGGCGCGGCGGCTCATGTCGTCGGAGGTGAGCAGCACCTGCCCGACGCGGACGCCATGGCGGGCGAAGGAGGCGGCGTAGCGGGCGACGAGCAGTCCCTGGCCGACGCTGGCGGCGGCCTGCTGGCGGGCGAGGTCGCGCGGGCGGCGGCGCAGTCCCAGCGGGGCCAGGCCCGCTGCGATGGCGCCGGAGGAGACCAGGACGATCTCCTTCTCGCCACCGCTGCGCACCCGGGCGAGCACGTCGACGAGCGCGTCGACCCGGTCGGCGTCGAGTCCGCCCGCGGCGGACGTCAGCGACGAGGAACCCACCTTGACGACGACCCTGCGGGCCTCGCTCACGCCCTGCCTTGCCCCTGCCACCTTGGTCTTCCGTCCCCTCGCGCTCCGGCATCCCCGCCCGGCAATCTACGCGAAGGGGACCGGCTCCCGCGCGCCGGTCCAGTCCCCGGACAGGCACCCTGTAACTGTGTGATCACGCGTCGCTTACGGCAAAAAGGTTGCACTGGTTGCCCATAGAAATCAAAGGGCAGGCAAATCTAGGTTTAACGTTGTGCAATCCAGAGACGTTCGCCCCACGAAGCGCATCCTTCTGCGCTCGGGCAAGAGCCCCTTCGACGTCTTTCCCGTGGAGGAAGCCCTCCATCGGGACGTCATCGCCACCAACGCGGGCAACCTGATCTTCAGTGACGCCTCCCACAAGATCCTCGAGACACCGGGCACCGAGGTCGTCACCAACGGCATGCGGTCCGAGGTGGCCGCGGCCGAGCGGATCAACGAGGAGTTCGACGCCTTCGTCGTGCCGCTGGCGAACGCCTTCCGGCCCTCGTTCGAGGCGTCGCTGAAACGGCTGACGCGGTTGATCGGCCGGCTGCGGATTCCCGTGGTGGTGCTGGGCATCGGGGCGCAGGCCGGGCTGGACCAGGACGCGGCGCGGCTGAAGCCGATGGAGGCGACGGTGCGCGCCTTCGTCTCCGCGGTGCTCGACCGCAGCGCCTCGATCGGGGTGCGGGGCGAGTTCACCGAGCAGTACCTCAAGGACCTGGGATACCGGGACGTCGAGGTCATCGGGTGCCCGTCGCTGTTCATGTACGGCAAGGAACTGGCCGTACAGAAGAAGGCGCCGGAGCTGACGGCAAGCTCCCGGATCGCGGTCAACGGCTCGCACAGCGCGGTGCAGAGGCAGGGACTGGACCAGGTCATCGACCGTGCGTACGCCCGCTACCCGCACCTGACCTTCATCGGCCAGAACCTCAGCGACGCGCGGCAGCTGCACTGGCGGGACGTCTCCCACCCGAACGCCCGGGTGCGGGCGATCCCCACACACCCGGACCACCCGATGTACCGGGAGGACAAGGTGCGGGTCTACATCGACCCCGTCACCTGGATCGACGACCTGCGCGGCTACGACTTCTCCTTCGGCTCCCGCATCCACGGCAACATCGCGGCGCTGCTCGCGGGCACGCCCGCGACGGTGCTGTGCGGCGACTCACGGACGCTGGAGCTGTGCCGCTACTTCGGCATCCCGCACCGCCGCATCGACAAGCTGACCCCGGCGCGGCTCTACGAGGAGGCCGACTTCACCGGCCTGACCGGCGGCCACCTGGAGCGCTTCGAGCGGTTCACGGCCTTCCTGGACCACAACGGCCTGGAGAACACCTTCTCGCACGGCGACGGCGGCGCGTCCTTCGACGCCCGTATGCGCGCGCTGGCCTTCCCGCCCGGCATCCGCGCCTGGAACGACGCCGACGTCGCCTCGCTCACCTCCCGCTTCGGCTGGCTCCAGACCCGTATCAGCGAACTGACCCTGGACAACGCCCACTTGAAACGGGAGCTGGAACGCGCCGGGGCCCGGGCCGTCCCGGTTCCGCCGTCCGTGTACCGCCGCGCCCGCCGCGTGGTGGGCCGCCCGATCCGCAAGGCGCTGCAGTCGGGCAAGCAGCAGGCCTGAGCCGGCGGGGCGGCCCCTTGCGCGGCGGCGCCGCCCGGAGGCCGCCAGACCCGCCCGGAGGCCGCCAGGCCGCTCTCGGGCACGCCCTGGGACCGCTCTGGGGCCCCTGGGGCCTCCTGCGGGCCTCCCTGGGACCGCTCTCAGGCCGCCGCCGCGGTCCCGCCCGGCGTGCGCGTCCGCGCCGCCGCGTCACGGGACCTGAGCACCCCCCGGGCCCTGCGCGCCGCGCGGCGCAGCAGTGCGCCGCCCGCCGAGTGCTCGCGGTAGCCGGGGAAGGCCCGGGCCTCACGAGGGGCCGCCAGATAGATCGTGTCGGGGACGGCGGCCGCACTCCCGCGGAAGTGCGGGTAGACCAGGTAGACATCGCGGCCGCGCCGCTCCAGCACGGCGGGGGCCTGCTTCTTCGCCTTGACGAACTCCACGACCTCCTTGAGGAGTTCGGGCTTCTCCTCGGCGACCAGGTGCAGACGCAGCCGTTCCTCGACCTTGAGGCGGCGGGCCACGCCCTCGCTCCAGAACTCCTCCATCAGCGGCTTCGCCAGCTGGAACTTGTGCTGCCGCACCTGCTCGCCGTCCTTGAGGTAGCGGGGCCCGAACTGCGGCAGCAGCGTCACCAGGAAGGGCCTGACCAGCAGCGCGTCCCGGCGTTCGCCGGGCGGTACGTGCTCGGCTATCAGGTGCATCAGGGCGCGGGCGGAGTCGAAGCGCAGCGAGTAGCCACCGCTCTTCGTCACGTGCTTGCCGTCCTCCCGGCCCACCAGGTAGTAGCAGGTGTGGTCGGCGATCACGGAGACGCCGTCCGCCCGCAGATACGCCTCCATGGTGAACAGCGCGTCCTCGCCGGTCCACAGCGACTCGTCGAACCGCATCCCGTGCTGTTCGAGCAGTTCCCGGCGGAACAGCTTCTGCGCGCTCAGGGTGAACTTGATGTTGGAGGAGAAGACGTCCGTCCGGTCGAGCGTCTTGCCCCACATCGTCTGCGGAGGCTTGCGGTTGATCCCCTCGACCCGGCCGAGCACCACGTCCGTGCCGTTGCGGTCGGCCATCGCGACCATCCGCTCCAGCGCCTCCGGTCCGAGCCGGTCGTCGGCGTCGAGGAAGAAGACGTAGCGCCCGGCGGCCTTGCCCAGCCCGACGTTGCGCGGCCCGCTGGGACCGCCGGAGTTGTCCTGCCGGATCACCGTCACCGGCATGGCGGCCCGCCGCGCGAACTCCTCCAGGTACTCCCCCGTGCCGTCCGTGGAGCCGTCGTCCACCGCGATGACCTCGATGCGCCCCCGGCCGATGGTCTGCGCCTCGACCGATGCGAGGCACTCGACGAGATACGGCATCGCCTCGTACGCGCCGATGATCACACTGACATCAGGCTGCGCGACGGTCACATTTCCCCCTTGGTCAAGGTGCATTTCCCCCGAATCCGCATATTCGCAACGTGTTAGACGGGTACTCGACTACGGAGGTTGCCTCACTGATCGACATGGGTGACGCAACTCACGGGAAGGTACGTACCGGCGGGGGGAGTTGCTCAGGACACGGCGCACCGGGCGGTAAGAAAAGCGAAAGAGCCCGGCCCCGAGGAGCGATCCTCGGGGCCGGGCTCCTCCGTGACGGAGGCGGGCGTCAGCGCTGGGTCGTGCCGTCCGGATCCCCGGCCGCCGGCACCGGCTGCGCCGGGGACAGCTGGTCCGACAGCTCGTCCGCGCCGGCCGCACCGGCCGACGTGCGGGACTCCTGGCCGAGGTTGCGCGTGTGCGCCTTCAGCGCCAGGTCCGCCACCGCGCTGTTGAACTGCTCGATGGAGGTGGGCTCGTCGGGACCGAGCAGGTACTGCTTCAGCTCCTTGCGGTCCTCCGCCAGCGGGTCACCGTCCGGGTTCCGTACGGCGCCCAGCAGCTCGCCGAGTTCCGCTGCGCTGTTGGAGAGGATGACCGCGGCCCGCACGGCGGTGTTCTGCCGCTTGAACTCCTCCACGCCCAGCTCGGCGGAGTCGGTCACCGCGTACGGCTTGCCGCTCGCGATGAAGTCGGAGACCACCGAGGAGATGTCGGAGACCATCGCGTCCGAGACGTTGAAACAGTCGTACAGTCGCGGCTCGGCGCCCGCGATGACACGGTGCTCGAAGCTGCCGAAGGAACGCCAGTACGCGTCGTTCCACTCGCCGCGCAGCCGGGCGATCTCCTCGTGCTTCCCGACGTCGGCCACGCCGTCCCGGGTGGCCTCGGCCTCGTCGCCGCGGTCGCCCGCGGAGCCCGACAGCTCGGCGAGGCGCGCCTCGATCCGGGCCAGGTCGCCCTTCGCCTGCTCCTGGGCGGCGGCGTCGACGCTGAAGCGGGAGTCGGCGGCGCGCTCGGCGGCGGCCTTCTCCACCAGCGCCATGATGCGCTGGTGCGCGCTGCCGGCGGCCTTGCTGACGGTGCCGGTGAACGGGTGCGGCTTGTACAGGACACGGACCGGCGGGTCGGCCTTCACCAGCTTCTTGACGATGTTCTCGCCGGCCAGCACCAGCGAGGTGTTGCCCGGGTTGGCGTCCCAGCCCTCCCAGGTGGGCGCGTACAGCACCGTCGGGACGCGGCTCTCCGGGACGTCCCGCCGGCTCTGGATCGGCGCCAGCTGCGGGCGGCCGACCTCCACGATGTCGTCGTCGCGGACGCCGACGTCGGCGATGGCGTAGCGGTCGCGGCCCGCGCGGCCGGCGGTCCACACCTCGTCGTACACCTTGCTGAACGGGTTGACGCTGGCGAGCTTGTCGCTGTCGCCGTGGCCGATGAAGACGTGCTTCATGGTGGGCACGCGCAGCATGTGGATGTTCTTGCCGACGTTGGCCGCGTACAGCGCGACGCGCACGGTCGACAGCTCCATGTTCATCAGGTGCACACCGCCGGGCACGCAGATCACGGGTGCCGTGGTCGGGGCCAGGCTCGCCAGGATGACGCGCTCACGCAGGATGACCAGCGGCCTGGAGTCCAGCTGCTCCATGGTCTCCAGCCACATGTTGACCTGGTACGCCGAGTCCTTGGAGCCGGAGAAGTACAGCACCGTCTGCGGCCGGTACTCGCGCAGCCAGTCGTCGACGGCCGCGAGCACCTTCTCCGGGTTCGGCGGGATCTTCTTGCCGCGGACGTACGGCACCAGCGCCAGCACGTACAGGCAGCCGAGCAGCAGGGTGACGCAGATGCCGACGAAGCCGGGCACGGAGGTGCCCGCCGCCGCGGAGACCAGGATGCCGACGACGGCCGCGAGGTCGAGGTGCAGCATCTTCTCGGCGGAACGGTCCAGCAGGTGGCGTGAGGGGGCGTCCGGGATGCGGATGCGCGACTTCAGGTCCACGTTGCGGGTGGCGACCGGCATCCGGCGGCGGTTGCGGATCAGCGTGACCAGGGCGCCCTGCGGGGCCTGCAGGCCGTAGAAGGCGATGAAGCAGGCGACCGCGCCGTAGTAGATCAGGTTGTCCGCGAGCGCCATCCGGGCCAGCAGCAGTATCAGCAGCAGCTGCCGGATCAGGAAGCGGATCGACAGACCGGCACGGACCTTGCTGAGCCGGCTGACCAGGTAGCTGTCCTTGCGGTGCAGATAGTGGTCCGCCAGGTACGTGACGGCGGCCGCGGCCGCGAAGGCGTAGACGCTCGGGATGAGCGCGGCCAGCATGAGCGCCGGGAAACCCAGCATCATGAGCGCCGCCGCGGCCAGCTCAGCCGCGCTGCCCACTCGTGCGACGCGAATAGCGGTGGATATCACGGAGAACCTGCTCTGGGAGGGGGGAGTGCCGGTCTTTATCTGGACTGTGCAGGGTGTGCGGCAATTCGTCGGGGGTACGGATTTAGGCCCCTGCGTCGGCCCGGTCAATGCGCTGCATGGACACCGGAAAGCAGAGGCCTGAATACGGAAGGCTAATTCCCGACGATTATTACACGCCGTCCTGTCGGTCCAGCACCGAGGCCAGCGCCTGCTCGAAGCCGGAGGCCTTCGCCGCGCCCGCCGTCGGGTCCTGCTGGCGGACGTCGATGACATGCCCGGTCAGCTCGGACAGCAGCACGTCGAGGGAGGTGCGGGCGACCGCCTCGGAGGAGAGCAGGGTGCCCGCGGGCTCCTGGCCGAAGGCCTTGGTGCGCATGGGCGTGGCGGTGCGCTCCGGGTTGATGCAGTTGACGCGGACGCCGTCGCCGGCCCACTCGTCGGACAGGGCCTGGGTGAGGTTGACCATGGCGGCCTTGGTCGAGGAGTAGAGGCTGTACTCGGCGCGGCCGCGGGTGTAGCTGCTGGAGGTGTACAGCAGCAGCTGGCCCTTGGTCTCCGCCAGGTACTTGTAAGCAGAACGAGCGATCTGCACCGGCGCCAGATAGTTGACCTTCAGCGCTTCCTCGATGGTCGCGTTGTCGGTCTCGGCGAGCTTGCCGATGCGCAGCACGCCCGCGGTGTTGACGACGTGGTCGATCCGGCCGGTCTCCGCGTACGCCTTGGACAGCGCGTCGTCGACCTCCTCCGGGTTCTCCACATGGGTGCCGGTGGTGGAGCGGCCGAGCGCGTACACCGTGGCGCCGTAGGACTCGGCGAGCTCGGCGATGTCCTTGCCGATGCCGTACGAGCCGCCGAAGATCACGACGGTCTTGCCGGTCAGCAGCTCGCGGTAGGCGTCCTCGCTCACCTGCTCGGGCGCGGCCGTCGAGGCGAGCTGGAACAGCTTGTCGGCGATGAAGACGTCGACGGGCTGAGTGACCTTCATGTTGTACTCGTCGCCCGCCACGACGTGGATCGGCACGTCCGGCAGGTACTTCAGCACGACGGAGCAGTCGTCCGTGGCCTGGAAGTTCGGGTCGCCGGCCGCGACCTCGTAGGCCCGCCGGATCGTGGACAGCTTGAAGGCCTGCGGGGTCTGGCCGCGGCGCAGCCGGGAGCGGTCCGGGATCTCGGTGATGAACTCGCCGTCCTCGCCGTGCGTGCGCGTGACGATGATGGTGTCCGCGGACGGGATGGCGACGTCGACGGCCTGGTAGCGCTCCAGCGCGCTCACGCAGTCGCCGATCACGCGCTGGGCCAGCAGGGGGCGCACGGCGTCGTGGAAGAGGACGTTGAGGTCCTCGCCCTCGGCCAGGCCCTCGCCGAGGGCCTCGATGGCGCGCTCGGTGGTCTCGTTCCGGGTCGAGCCGCCCTCGATGATCTTCTTGACCTTCGTGAACCCGGCCTTGGCGACGATCTTCTCCACGTCGGGCACGTACCCCGGCGCCATCAGCACGATGACGTCGTCGATCGAGTCGGCGTGCTCGAAGGTGGTCAGGGTGTGCTCGATGACTGCCTTGCCGGCGATCTTCAGCAGCTGCTTGGGGATCGAGAGACCCACCCGCTGGCCGGTGCCACCGGCCAGGATCACTGCGGTGGTACGGGGCTTGGCTATGCGCTGGGACACAGAGGACCTACCTTGGGGCGTCAGGGAACGGGGAAATGGTCCCACTTGCGGTTACCGCTGTGCAAGGTGAGCGCCCTTCACCGCATATGTACACGCCACCTGGCATTCACCTTGCACTGCTGGTGACGCGGAGACGCCCTCCGCCGGATCCCGCGGAATTGCCGTGTGAGTAACTGCACAGCGGGTCAGCGCCGGCCCAGCTTCCTCAGACAACGGTGGCCGAGCACCTTCACCAGTTCCGCCGAGGACGTCTGGTGCACCGTGCGCGCCTTGGCCGGAGAGCTGTGCCGCACCGGCGCCTCGGCCGCCGCGGCGAGGGCGCCGTACAGGGCGTGGGCGGCGACGTCGGGCGCGATCCGCAGCTCCCCCGGCTGCTCGCCCGCGGGCTTCGGCAGGGCGGACAGCAGGGCCGGGTCACCGAGCACGCGTGCGCCCGTACGAGTGATGCCGTCCACCATCTCGCCACCGATCCGCGCGGCGGCCTCGGCGGCCCATTGCGGCGTCGAGATCTTCACGTCCTGCGGCGTGGGACTGCACGTGTTCTTCATATGCATGACCGCGCCGTTACGCACCAGTCTGGAATACAGCTCATCGGGAAGTCCATTGCCGCGGAATTCCTTGTTGAGGTTGCGCAGCATTTCGGTCTCGGCGAGGGTGAGCGAGCGATTCGCCGTGTCCGGAACGGACCTCAGGAGATGCGCGGGCAGTCCGAGCAGCGCCTCGAAGGTGCGCATCAGTCCGTCCCGGTCACGGTCGTCCACCACGACGACGGAGACCCGCTCCGGGCCGACCGCGCGCACCCACCGCTCGACCAGCCGGTCGTGGCGGTGCCGGCGCCAGAAGCTGGGGTTGGGCTGCTCGTAGGGGGCCTTGCGGAGCATGTGCTCCAGCCAGTCCTCGTAGCCCATCCGCAGGCCGTTCTGCACGTACTGCTGCCACTGCGAGGGCATGATCCTCACCAGGGGGCGCAGGGTGACCAGGACGTGCACGCGGTCGCCGCCGAGCTGCTCGACGATCCGTGCGATCGTCTCGTCGTCGTCGGCGTCGGCGAAGAACTCGCTGCTGACCACCGCCGTGCGGTCGCCGGTCGCGCGCACCTCCTGCACCAGCTTCGACCAGTGCTGCTCGGTGGGCACCGCGTCGCCCATCATCCCGGGCCGCGCGACCGCGGCGAGCACGGCCTCCATCGGATGCCGGGTGCGCCCGGGGAACTCGACCCCGTGGGCGGGCAGCTGGTCCTTCGCGGCGAACAGCGCGCCCTGGATCGAGGTCGTCCCGGTCTTGTGCGGGCCGATGTGCAGCAGCCGGCATCCGGAGGGCAGCGGGGTGGGGCGGTCGGTGTCGTTCACCCGGTCGTCATCTCTCGTGCAGTCGGTCTCCATGGTTAAGGGATGGTAAGACTCACACGTGAGACTTACCTGAGAAAGGCCTGGGGCAGGGATGAGCCGCAGGATTTGGTCACACGGTCTTCACACCGAATCAGGCGAGTTCGACACCCGGGCGGCCGTTGTCCACCCGCAGCCGCGCCACCGTGCTCGGCACCGCCTGCGGCCGCACCACCGTGTCCACCACCCGCACCTGCGCGTCGATGCCGTCGCGGTGGATGTCGAAGAGGTGGTAGCCGCGGTGGGCGTCGATGAACTTCCAGTGCGGGTTGTCCGCCATCAGCGGGTCCCACTGGGCGTGGAAGGCGGCTTGGTCCTGGTCGCCGTTGCTGGAGATGGACGTACCGACGAACTCGGCGCCCACGACCTCGGAGCCCGGGTCGGAGTAGTCGGTCCTCAGGTCGCTGATCATCGTCAGATGGCGGTCGCCGCTGAGCACGACCGGGTTGCGCACGTCGGCGAACCGCTCCAGCAGGGCGTTGCGCTCGACCTGGTAGCCGTCCCAGGCGTCGTAGTACCAGAGCTTGCCCTCGCCGGGCAGGATGTCGGTCTCGGCCATCATGATCTGCGAGGCGACGAGGTTCCAGCGGGCGGGCGAGTCCAGCATCCCGTCCAGCAGCCAGGCCTTCTGCTCGGCGCCCAGCATGGTCATCGACGGGCTCTCGGCACCGGCCGGCGTGGTGGCCTGGTCGCTGCGGAACTGGCGGGTGTCGAGGACGTTGAGGCGCACCAGGCGGCCGAACTCCAGCCGCCGGTACATCTGGATGTGCGGGCCGCTGGGGATCGCGGTCGCCCGCACGGGCATGTGCTCGTAGTACGCCTGGAAGGCCGCCGCCAGCCGGGCCACGAAGGCGTCGTGGGACTGCTTGTCCGGGTCCTGCGGGACCTCGCCGGCCCAGTCGTTGTCGACCTCGTGGTCGTCGAAGGTGACCACCCAGGGCGCGCCGGCGTGCAACCTCAGCAGATCGGGGTCGCTCCGGTACTGCGCGTACCGGTTGCGGTACTGCTCCAGGGTGACCGGCTCCCCCGTGCCCTCGTGCCGGCGCGGTCCCGCCGAGGACGGCGTGGACTCGTAGATGTAGTCGCCGACGAACAGGACGAAGTCGGGATCCTGCTCGACCATGTCGGCGTACGGCGTGAAGTAGCCGTGCTGCCAGTTCTGGCAGGACGCGAGGGCCACCCGGAGGAAGCCGTTCCTGGCGTGCGCGTGGGGCGCGGTGCGGGTGCGGCCGGTGTCCGAGAGCTGGCCGCCCGCCCGGAAGCGGTACCAGTACGCGCGGTCGGGGCGCAGACCGCGGACGTCCACGTGGACGCTGTGCCCGTACTCGGGGCGGGCCGGGGCGACCCCCCTGCGCACCGTCCTCCTGAGCCGCTCGTCCTCCGCGATCTCCCACTCGACCTCGACCACCCGCTCCGGCATGCCGCCGCCGTTGAGCGGGTCGGGAGCGAGCCGGGTCCACAGCACGATCCCGTCCGGCAGCGGGTCGCCGGAGGCGATCCCCAGGCCGAAGAGCCCGTCGGGCAGGGTGCCTTCGGCCGCCCGGGCCGTGCCCGGCAGCCAGACCATGGCGGAGGCGGCGGCGCCGAGCGCGACGGTGCCGGCGGTCAGAAAGCGGCGTCGGTCGGGCGAGCTTGCTCTTGTCATCGGCGAACTCCCTTGCCTCGCAGACCTCTTGGACACGTGAAAGCTCACGCAGCCGGACGGTCGGCGGACTGAACGCGAGCCTTCGCGTGCATGACAAATGGGCAGACAACAGAAGATCCGTTGCGACACAGGAACAACGCGGGAAACGCGCTCCGGTCACAGCGGATCTCGCGCCGCCTCAATTGACGGGCATCGAGGACTTGTTCGGTACGGGAAGATCGAGCCGATTTTCGCCTTCGTGCCGACATGCGGCGTGGACCGGCGCCGGTCACCGGCGCCGGTCCACGTGGCTTGGTTCAGCCGGTCAGAACGGTTCGAACCCGTCGAACTCCTGGAGGGACTCGTCCCGCTCCGCCTCACGGTCCCGCCGCCGCTGCGCCGCGGGCCGCGGCGCCTCGAAGCGGTGGTCCTCGCCGCGCCGCCCGAGCATCTCGGCTCCGGACATCATCGACGGCTCCCAGTCGAAGACGACGGCGTTGTCCTCGGGGCCGATCGCCACACCGTCGCCGGAGCGGGCGCCCGCCTTCATCAACTCCTCCTCGACACCGAGGCGGTTGAGCCGGTCGGCGAGATAGCCGACCGCCTCGTCGTTGTTGAAGTCGGTCTGCCGCACCCAGCGCTCGGGCTTCTCACCGCGCACCCGGAACAGCCCCTCGTCCTCCCGCGTCACCGTGAAGCCCGCGTCGTCGACGGCCTTGGGCCGGATGACGATCCGCGTCGCCTCCTCCTTCGGCCGCGCGGCGCGCGCCTTCGCCACCAGGCCGGCGAGCGCGAACGACAGCTCCTTCAGCCCCAGATGGGCCACCGCCGACACCTCGAACACCTGGTAGCCGCGCGCCTCCAGATCCGGCCGCACCATCTCGGCGAGGTCCTTGCCGTCCGGGACGTCGATCTTGTTGAGGACGACGACCCGCGGCCGCCGGTCGAGCCCGCCGTACTGCCTCAGCTCCTCCTCGATGACGTCGAGATCGGAGAGGGGGTCGCGCTCGGACTCCAGCGTCGCCGTGTCGAGCACGTGCACCAGCACGCTGCACCGCTCCACGTGCCGCAGGAACTCCAGCCCCAGGCCCTTGCCCTGGCTGGCGCCCGGGATCAGCCCCGGCACGTCGGCGACGGTGTAGACGGTCGAGCCGGCGGTCACCACGCCCAGGTTCGGCACCAGCGTGGTGAAGGGGTAGTCGGCGATCTTCGGCCTGGCGGCGCTCAGCACCGAGATCAGCGAGGACTTGCCCGCACTCGGGTAGCCCACGAGCGCCACGTCGGCGACGGTCTTCAGCTCCAGGACGATGTCCTGCAGATCCCCCGGCTCACCGAGCAGCGCGAAGCCGGGCGCCTTGCGGCGGGCCGAGGCCAGCGCGGCGTTGCCGAGTCCGCCGCGGCCGCCCTGGGCGGCGACGTAGGAGGTGCCGTGGCCGACCAGGTCCGCGAGCACGTTGCCCGCCTTGTCCAGCACCACCGTGCCGTCCGGCACCGGCAGCACCAGGTCCTGGCCGTCCTTGCCGGAGCGGTTGCCGCCCTCGCCGGGCTTTCCGCCCGTGGCCTTGCGGTGCGGGGAGTGGTGGTAGTCCAGCAGCGTCGTCACCGACTGGTCGACGGTGAGGATCACGTCCCCGCCGCGCCCGCCGTTGCCGCCGTCGGGCCCGCCCAGCGGCTTGAACTTCTCACGGTGCACGGAGGCACAGCCGTGGCCTCCGTTACCCGCGGCGACATGCAGTTCGACGCGGTCCACGAAGGTGGTCATGGTGGGGTGCCTCCAGCACTGCGAAAACGTACGGATATGTCTCTTCAGTAACACGCGAAAGGCGGACCCGCCTTCCCGCTGGGGAAGTGAGGTCCGCCTCGCGAAACGTTCGGTCTCGGCCGTGAAGTCCGGGGACTCAGGCGACCGGAACGATGTTCACGACCTTGCGGCCGCGGTGGGTACCGAACTCCACCGCACCGGCCTGCAGCGCGAACAGCGTGTCGTCGCCGCCACGGCCGACGCCCGCACCGGGGTGGAAGTGGGTGCCGCGCTGGCGGACCAGGATCTCACCCGCGTTGACGACCTGACCGCCGAAGCGCTTCACGCCGAGCCGCTGGGCATTCGAGTCGCGACCGTTCCGGGTGGACGATGCGCCCTTCTTGTGTGCCATCTCTCCTCAGTCCCTTACTTCGCAGCCGTGGGGATCTCAGTGACCTTGATCGCCGTGTACTGCTGGCGGTGGCCCTGGCGACGGCGGTAGCCGGTCTTGTTCTTGTAGCGCAGGATGTCGATCTTGACACCCTTGTGGTGGTCCACGACCTCGGCCTGGACCTTGATGCCGGCCAGCACCCACGGGTCGCTGGTCACGGACTCGCCGTCGACAACGAGCAGGGTCGAGAGCTCGACCGTGTCGCCAACCTTGGCGGTGGAAATCTTGTCAACCTCAACGATGTCGCCGACAGCAACCTTGTGCTGGCGACCACCGCTGCGCACGATGGCGTACACGCGGATCTCACTCTCTCGCTCGGGAACGGCACCCCCGCAGTCCAGCCGTCCGGACGACGGGCGGCCTCTCCGCAAGGACCGGTGCAGGGCACCCGGCGCTTCCGGAGGAAGAGGTTTACGGGGATGTGGCGTGCCCTAGTCCATGGACACGCCGACGGTCAAGGTTACGGGGCCGTTCAGGACTGGTCAAACCGGGACCGGGACCGGGCCGGGAGCCCGGGCGCGTCCGGTCAGGACCCCAGGCTCTCCCGGTACGCCGCACACGCCTCGTAGGAGGGCAGCAGCCCCTTCTCGACGGCCTCGGCCAGGGTCGGTGCCTGCTCGTCCTTGGCGGACAGCAGCGGGGTGAGATCGGCCGGCCACTCGATCCCGACGGCGGGGTCGAGCGGATGGATGCCGTGCTCGCGCTGCGGGGCGTACCCCTCGGAGCACAGGTAGACCACGGTCGCGTCGTCCGTGAGGGCCATGAAGCCGTGCCCGAGGCCCTCGGAGAGGTAGACGGCGTGGTGGTCCCGGTCGTCCAGGCGGACGGCCTCCCACCGGCCGAAGGTGGGCGAGCCGGTGCGGATGTCCACGATCACGTCGAGGACCGCGCCGCGCACGCACTTGACGTACTTGGCCTGGCCGGGCGGCACGTCCGCGAAGTGGATGCCGCGCAGGGTGCCGCGGCTGGAGACGGACATGTTGGCCTGGGCGACGGTCAGCGGGTGGCCGGCCGCCTCCTCGAAGGCGGGCGCCTTGAACCACTCGTGGAAGCTGCCCCGGCCGTCGGGGAAGACCTTCGGCTCGTGCACCCAGGCACCGGAGATCGAAAGAGGTCGCATGACAGGGGTCCTCAGCTGTTCTTCTTCTGGTTCGTCACGACGGACTTGAGCCGTCCGGCGGCCCGGCGCCACAGCGGGCGCGGCGCGGCGGGCGGCTGCGCGGCCGCCTTCTTCGCGGCGGGCCGGGCCGGCGGGACGTTCCGGTCGATGACCCGGGCCGTGCCGGCCTCGTCGACCACCACGTCCACCGGCAGACGGGTCCACTTCGCCGTGCCGCGCGCGGGGGACGGTACGCCGATACGGACCGCCCAGCGCCTGCCGGTGAGCTGCTCCAGCGGCAGGCGGGCGGTGAGGGCGGTGCCGTCGGCCGTGGCGTCGGCGGGGTACTTGCCGACGTTCTTGCGCTCGAAGCGGAGCTGCAGCGGCTCGCCGTCGCCCGCCGCGAGATGCAGCGGGAGCGGCAGCCGGACCGTGGCGCCGTCGACCGAGGCCGCCGCCGGGTCCATCCGGGCCACCGCCTCGCCCTCCAGCTTGTTGGTGTGCTGGTCGACGTCGAGGGAGAGGTTGCCGGGCCCGTCGGTCCAGTACGGCAGCACCAGGCGGGCCGGGGCGCCGAGGAACGCGGCCGTGCGGGCGGCCTCCACGTCCTCGCCGCGCACGGCGCCGAGCCGGGTCTCCTTGCTCCAGCCGCAGGACTTGATGCGCAGGTGCAGGTCCCAGATGCCCCGGCCGAGCGGGACCCCGCCGGCGGCCGTCATCGGGTCGAGTTCGGCGCGGGCGGAGATCCACTGGCGGAAGGCGTCGTCCCCGGCGGGCAGCTCGTGCCGCTCGCTGGTGACGGGCAGGTAGAACTGGCGGGCGTCCTCGCGGTGACGGACCACCAGGTCGACGTCGCTCTCGGCCAGCGGGGCGTCCAGCTCGACGCCCTGCCCGGCGAGCGCCTCGATCGCCTCCGCCGGCAGCGGCAGCCCGAGCAGCTCGCGCCCGCCGTCCCGGCGGAAGGTCATCGGCTCGTCGTCGATCCGGTACTCGGCCTCGAAGCCGACGCGCAGTCTGCCCTGCGCCCACTGCAGCGAGGTGAGGCTGCCGGTGGACCGGATGTCGGCCTCCCACCGGGCGAGGTCACGGATGTCGTCGTAGCGATCGGCGAAGATCAGCCCGGCGACCACCTTCTGGGTGAGGCCGAGGCCGGCCACGACACCGGGGCCGAAGCGCTCGGTGACCACGCCGTGGATCTCGCGGTAGAGCTCCTCGGCGTAGTCCTCGGGGAGCTTGAGCAGGCGCTGGCCGCGCAGCCGCTCGACCATCTCGTTGCGCAGCCAGCGGGTGAACAGCCTGTCGCGCAGCGGGCCCGGCTCGGTGAGCTCCTCCACCACGTCGAGGGCTTCCCGCAGGTTCTTGAAGTAGCCGGCCGGGTCGAAGCGCTGGAAGCCGGCGTTGGAGCCGTCGTCGCGGGTGATGTGGTAGTAGCACAGGTAGTCGCCGAGGACGGAGACGTTCTCGGCCCGCAGGTAGGTCTCGACGACGAAGACGTGGTCCTCGAGCCGGCGCCGGCCTTCCTTGAAGCGGATGCCGTGCTCGTTCAGGAACTCCCGCCGGAACATCTTGTGCGGGGTGAGGCTGTCGATCAGCGGCGTGTCCTCCACCGAGGCGCGCGGCCGGTTGGTCCGGAACAGCTCCTGCGGGACCGGGCGGCCGATGCCCGCCATCTTGCCCACGACCACGTCGGCGCCGTTCGCCTTGCCGTAGTCGTACATCCGCTCCAGGGCCTCGTCGCCGAGCCAGTCGTCGTGGTCGACGAACATCACGTACTCGCCCTTGGCGGCCGCGATGCCGGTGTTGCGGGGCCGGCCCGACCAGCCGGAGGACTCCTGGTGGATGACGTGGATGTGGGGGTGCTCGGCCGCGAGCCGGTCGAGGCGGGCCGGAGTCTCGTCGGTGGAGCCGTCGTCGACGAAGAAGACCTCGAACTCGTCCGTGGGCAGGCTCTGGCGCAGCACGCCCGTGATGCAGTCCTCGACGTACTTGCCGGGGTTGTAGACCGCTATGACGACACTGACCTTGACTGTCACGCCGGGTTCTCCTTCTCGTGCACTCGGTGGATCTCCGGGAACGCCTCGGCGAGGGCCGCGCGCCAGTCGCGCAGCGGCTCGACGCCGGCCTCGGCGAACCGCCCGTGCCCGAGGACGCTGTAGGCGGGGCGGGGGGCGGGGCGGACGAACGCCGCGCTGGTGGTGGGGCGGACCCGGTCGGGGTCGGTGCCGAGCAGGCGGAAGATCTCCCGGGTGAGGCCGTACCAGGTGGTCTCGCCGGAACTGGTGCCGTGGTAGATCCCGGCCGGGGCGGTGCCGGCCAGTGCGCCGCGCCCGAGGGCGAGCAGCAGTCCGGCGAGGTCGGCGCTCCAGGTGGGCTGGCCGCGCTGGTCGTCCACGACGTCGAGGGTGTCCTTGACGCCTTCCAGCTTGATCATCGTACGGACGAAGTTGGGGCCGCCGGTGCCGTACAGCCAGGCGGTGCGCACGACGTAGCCGCCGGTGGGCAGGGCCTTGAGCACGGCCTGCTCGCCGGCCAGCTTGGTGCGGCCGTAGGCGCTGCGCGGGGCGGTCGGGGCGTCCTCGGCGTACGGGCTGTCGGCGTCGCCGGCGAAGACGTAGTCGGTGGAGACGTGCAGCAGGACCGCGCCGGTGCGGGCGCAGGCGGCGGCGAGGTGGGCCGGGCCGTCGCCGTTGATCGCGAGCGCCTCCGCCTCCCGGGTCTCGGCGTCGTCGACGGCGGTCCAGGCCGCGCAGTTGACGACGACGGCGGGCCGGTGCTCGGCCAGGGCCCGTCCCACGGCCTGCGGGTCGGTGAGGTCCAGCGCCGCGCGGTCCAGCGCGACGGCCTGTTCGCCCTCGGCCGCGAGGGCGGCCAGCACATCCCGGCCGAGCATGCCGCCGGCTCCGGTGACCAGCCAGACTGCCTGTTCCTGTGTCGGATTCATGTCTCTTCTTGACGTGTGTGGTGTGCGGAACACATGGACAGGAACGGGCCCGGGTGCCCGGGTCCGTTCCTGGCGGACGGTGCCTCAGCCGAGGGCGGCGCGCTCCTTGAGCGGCTCCCACCAGGCGCGGTTGTCGCGGTACCACTGCACCGTCTCCGCCAGGCCCTGCTCGAAGCTCTTGCGTGGTGCGTAACCGAGTTCCTCGCGGATCTTCGTGCAGTCCACCGAGTAGCGGCGGTCGTGGCCCTTGCGGTCCTCGACGTACTCGACGCTGGTGTCCCAGTCCGCGCCGCAGGCCTTCAGCAGCAGCCCGGTGAGCTCCTTGTTGGACAGCTCGGTGCCGCCGCCGATGTTGTAGACCTCGCCGGCCCGGCCCTTGGTGCGCACCAGCTCGATGCCCTGGACGTGGTCGTCGATGTGCAGCCAGTCGCGGACGTTGCCGCCGTCGCCGTACAGCGGGACCTTCCTGCCGTCGAGGAGGTTGGTCACGAACAGCGGGATGACCTTCTCGGGGAAGTGGTGGTGCCCGTAGTTGTTGGAGCAGCGGGTGACCCGGACGTCCAGGCCGTGGGTGCGGTGGTACGACAGCGCGATCAGGTCGCTGGAGGCCTTCGCCGAGGAGTACGGCGAGTTGGGCTCGAGCGGGTGCGTCTCGGGCCAGGACCCCTCGTCGATGGAGCCGTAGACCTCGTCGGTGGAGATGTGCACGAAGGTCTTGATGCCCGCGCGGTGCGCCGCGTCGATGAGGGTGTGGGTGCCGACCACGTTGGTGCGCACGAACTCCGCGCCGCCGTCGATGGAACGGTCCACGTGCGACTCGGCGGCGAAGTGCACCACCTGGTCGTGCTCGGCCATCAGCTTGCCGACCAGCTCGGGATCGCAGATGTCGCCCTGCACGAAGGCGAACCCGGGGTGCTCGCGCACCTCGTCCAGGTTGGCCGGGTTGCCCGCGTAGGTCAGCTTGTCCAGCACGGTGACCGCGACGTCACCGGGGCCCTCGGGGCCGAGCACCGTACGGACGTAGTGCGAGCCGATGAAGCCGGCACCGCCGGTGACCAGGATCCGGGTCGGGCGGGCCGGAACGGAGGAGGCTGTCATGAGGAGATCTGCACCTTGCTGTGATCACCGAGCACGAGCCGGTGGGCCGAAGGATTACGGGGTGCGGGCGTGACCTCGACGTCGCGCCCGATGAGCGAGGCCTCCACCCGGCGCACGCCGGTCACGGACGAACCGCGCAGCACGATGGAGTACTCGATTTCGCTGTCCACGATCCGGCAGTCCTCGGAGACGGAGGTGAAGGGGCCGATGTAGGCGTTCTCCACCGCCGTACCGGCACCGACGACGACCGGTCCGACGATACGGCTGCCGCGGACGCTCGCGCCCGCCTCGATCCGCACCCGGCCGATGATCTCGCTGCTCTCGTCGACCGTGCCCTCGCTGACCGGTTCCAGGGTCTCCAGGACGGACCGGTTGACCTCCAGCATGTCGGTGACGTTGCCGGTGTCCTTCCAGTAGCCGGAGATCGTGGTGGATCTGACGTCCCGCTTGTCGTCGATCAGCCACTGGATGGCGTGCGTGATCTCCAGCTCGCCGCGCCAGGAGGGCTCGATGGACCGGACGGCCTCGTGGATCGCCCGGGTGAAGAGGTAGACGCCGACGAGCGCGAGGTCGCTCTTGGGCACCTTCGGCTTCTCCTCCAGGCCCACCACACGGCCCTCGCCGTCGAGCTCGGCGACGCCGAAGGAGGTGGGGTTGGGCACCCGGGTCAGCAGGATCTGCGCGTCGGGACGCTCGCTGCGGAACTCCTCCACCAGACCGGTGATGCCGCCGACGATGAAGTTGTCGCCGAGGTACATGACGAAGTCGTCGTCACCGAGGAAGTCCTGGGCGATCAGCACGGCGTGGGCCAGCCCCAGCGGCGCTTCCTGCGGGATGTAGGTCACCTTGATGCCGAACCGGGAGCCGTCGCCGACCGCCTCGCGGATCTCGTCCGCGGTGTCGCCGACGACGATGCCGACCTCGGTGATCCCGGACTGGGCGATCGCCTCCAGACCGTAGAACAGCACAGGCTTGTTGGCGACGGGCACCAGCTGCTTGGCCGAGGTGTGGGTGATCGGACGGAGTCGGGTACCCGCTCCTCCGGAGAGCACAAGAGCCTTCACTTATCGGTCCCCACGTTTGACGCCTGCACCGAGGCGAAAATCTCAGTTTGTCGGAATTTACTGTCAACTTCAGACAGCAGCATAACCATAAGCATTCACTGGCCATTCACAGGTTCCCCCCTCCCGGCCTCGCCCGGGAGAACGCACTCCGCCCCCGGTCGTTCGGACCGGGGGCGGAGCACGTCTTCGGTGCGGCGGGGCGTCAGCCCTCGTCCGCCACCGTGGCGACGGACGAGACCGGCTGCTGCTCGGCGGCCGCCGTCTTCTTCGCCGTCTTCTTGGCGGTCGTCTTCTTCGCCGCCGTCTTCTTCGCCGCCGTCTTCTTGGCCGCGGTCTTCTTCGCCGCCGTCTTCTTGGTGGCGGCCTTCTTCGCGGTGGCCTTCTTGGCCGTCTTGCGGGCCGCCTTCTTGGCCCGCGCGGGCTCCGCGTCCTCGGCCTCCGCCGACGGGACGACCACGACGGCGGCGTCCTCGGACGCGGTGGGCGCGGTCTCCCGGCGCACCGCCCGGCGCCGCGGACGGGCCGGAGCGGCGCTCTCGGCGGCCGCCTCGGCCGGCTCGGACGCGGCCTCACCGGCCTGCGCCGCCTCCGCGACCGGTGACTCGGCCGCGGGCGTGGTCTCGGCGACCGTCACCACCGCGGCCTCGGCACCGGCCGGCGAACCGGCGGGGGCGGAGACCTTGCGGGTCGCGCGACGGCGCGTACGGCCCTTGGGCGCGGCCTCCTCCGCGGCGGCGGGCGCCACCGGAGCGACGGCGTCCTCCACGGCCGCAGGCTCGGCCAGCACCTCGGCGGCGGGCTCCGGCCGCACCGGACGCTCCGCCTCGGCCTCGGCGGTGACCTGCTGGGCCGTCGGGGCCTCGGCCTTCCTGTCCTCGCGGCGCGGCGCACCCGCCGGAGCGGACGCCCGGCGGGCCGACCGGCGCCGCGAACGGCCACGGCCGGCCGCGGCCTCCGCCTCGGCGACGCTGCTGTACAGCTCCTCGTCGGGCGCGAAGGCGGGCTCGGCGAGCGCGACCGGAGCCGCCGCCTCGGCCGCGACCTCGGCCTCGGTCTCCTCGGGCGTCTCCGTCTCGACGGCCGCCGCGGTCTCGTGCTCGTGCACGTGAGCGTCGCCGCCGCGCCCGCGCTTCTTGCGCTTGCCGCCGCCACCGGCGGAGGACGGCTGCTCCAGGTGCACGATGACACCGCGGCCGTTGCAGTGGACACAGGTCTCGGAGAAGGACTCCAGCAGGCCCTGGCCGACCCGCTTGCGGGTCATCTGGACCAGGCCCAGCGAGGTGACCTCGGCGACCTGGTGCTTGGTCCGGTCCCGGCCCAGGCACTCCAGCAGACGCCGCAGCACCAGGTCCCGGTTGGACTCCAGGACCATGTCGATGAAGTCGATGACGATGATGCCGCCGAGGTCGCGCAGCCGCAGCTGGCGCACGATCTCCTCGGCCGCCTCCAGGTTGTTCCTGGTGACGGTCTCCTCGAGGTTGCCGCCCTGGCCGGTGAACTTGCCGGTGTTGACATCGACGACGACCATCGCCTCGGTCCGGTCGATCACCAGCGAGCCGCCGCTGGGCAGCCAGACCTTGCGGTCCAGCGCCTTGGAGAGCTGCTCGTCGATCCGGTACGTGGCGAAGACGTCGACCTCGGAGGTCCACTTCGACAGGCGGTCGGCCAGATCGGGGGCGACGTGCGAGACGTAGCCGTGGATGGTCTGCCACGCGTCGTCGCCGCTGACCACGACCTTGGTGAAGTCCTCGTTGAAGATGTCGCGGACGACCCGGACGGTCATGTCCGGCTCTCCGTACAGCAGCGTCGGGGCGCTGCCGTTCTTCGACTTCTTCCGGATGTCCTCCCACTGCGCCTGCAGCCGCTCGACGTCGCGGCGCAGCTCGTCCTCGCTCGCGCCCTCGGCCGCGGTGCGCACGATGACGCCCGCGTCCTCGGGGACGATCTTCTTGAGGATGGTCTTCAGCCGGGCCCGCTCGGTGTCGGGCAGCTTGCGGCTGATGCCGGTCATCGAGCCCTCGGGGACGTACACGAGGTAGCGGCCCGGGAGGGAGACCTGGCTGGTCAGGCGCGCGCCCTTGTGGCCGATCGGGTCCTTGGTCACCTGGACGAGGACCGACTGGCCGGACTTCAGGGCGGACTCGATGCGGCGCGGGCCGTTGGCCATGCCCAGCGCCTCGAAGTTGACCTCACCGGCGTAGAGGACGGCGTTGCGGCCCTTGCCGATGTCGATGAAGGCGGCCTCCATCGACGGCAGCACGTTCTGGACCTTGCCCAGGTAGACGTTGCCGACGTACGAGGTCGACTGCTCCTTGTTGACGTAGTGCTCGACGAGCACGCCGTCCTCCAGGACGCCGATCTGCGTGCGCTCGCCGCTCTGGCGGACGACCATCACGCGCTCGACGGCCTCACGGCGGGCCAGGAACTCGGCCTCGGTGATGATCGGCACGCGGCGGCGGCCCTGCTCACGGCCCTCGCGGCGGCGCTGCTTCTTGGCCTCCAGACGCGTGGAGCCCTTGATGGACTGCACCTCGTCGGACGGCTCGGACTTCGGGCGCGGCTCGCGGACCTTGACGACGGTGCGCTCGGGGTCGCCCTCACCGGGCTCGGTGTCCGTGGAGGAGTCACCGGCGCGCCGGCGGCGGCGCCGGCGACGGCGGCTGCTGGAGGACGAGCCGCCGCTCTCGTCGGCCCCCTCCTCGTCGTCCTCGGCCTGCTCGGCCGTGTCGTCGGCGTCCTGCGCGGCGGCGCGTTCGTCGGACTCGTCCGGCTCGTCGTCCGCGCCGGAGTCGGCGGACTCGCCACGACGGCGGCGGCGGCCGCCCCGGCGACGGCGGCGGCGCGAACCGGTCTCCTCGGAGTCGTCGCCCTCGGCGGCGTCCTCGGACTGGTCCTCGGCCTCCTCCGGCTCGTCCTCGGCCGTGTCGGTGGTCTCGGTGGTCTCGGCGGTCCGCGTCTCGGCCTCCTCGCCGGCCGCTCCGGCGCGGCGACGGCGCCGGCGGCGGGCCCCGGACCGCTCCTCGGACTGCTCCTCCGGGTCGGTGGTCTCCTCGGCCTGCTCGGCGGCGGCCTGGGCGGCGGCCCGCTCCGGCGTCTGGAACTGGGGCTCGGTGAAGACGGGCGCCTGGAACACGGCGACGGCGGGGCGCGCCGGGCGGCGCGGCTCCTCACCCTCGGTGTCGTCGGCCTGCTCGGCGGCCCGGGCGGGCGCGGAGAATCCGGTCGCGGCCTTGCGGGCGGTCCGGCGGCGCGAACGGCGCGGCGCGGCCTCCTCCTCGGCCTGCTCGGCGGCGGGCGCCTGCGCCTCCTCGGCGACGGCGGCGGGCTGCGCGGCGGGCTCGGCCTCGGCCGCGGGCTGCACGGCCGCCTCCCCTGCGGACCCGGCGTCGGCCGGGGCCGTCTCGTCGGCGGCCGAGGTCACGCGGCGCGTGGCCCGGCGGCGGGTGCGACGCGGGGCGGCCTCCTCGGTGGCCTCGGCGGACTCGGCGGGAACCTCGCCCGTCTCGGCGGCGGGCTCCTCGGCCTCGGCAGGCGCGGCCTCGGCGGCGGGTGCTCCGGCCGGCGCGGACGCGCGGCGCGTGGCCCGGCGCCGCGTGCGCGGGGCGGGCTCGGGGGCTTCGTCGGCCGGAGACTCGACCGCGGCCGTGCTCTCCTCGGCCTCGGCCTCGGCGGGCGCGGCGGCCACGACGGTCCCGGCCGTCCCGGCGGCGGGCGCTCCGGCGGGCGCGGAGGCACGACGGGTGGCACGGCGCCGCGTACGCGCGGCGGGCGCGGGCGCCTCGGTCTCTTCGGTCTCCTCGGTCTGCACGGCCTCGTCGGACGCGGCGGTGGCCACCGCCTCGGCGGTCTCGTCCTCGTCGGCCTTCTGGTCGTCCTCGGCCGGTATGGCCGGCGCGACGATCTCCTCCGGGGTCTCGGAGGCGGCCGCGGCGGGGGGACCCGCCGGGCGGGAAGCGGCACGGCGCCGACGACGCGGCGGCAGGGTGTCGCTCGGAGTGTTCAGTTCGGAGCCCGTCGAGGACTCTGCGGGTTCGGTCGGTTCGAGCATGCGGGCATTTCTCCCGTCGGGCTCCCGGGCGCCGCGCCTGGTCCGGCAGACCGCCGGTGACGTCCGCGGCTCGCGCGATGCGCGGTGCCGCCGTCCGGGGCGCGGGCGCCGCACGGGAGCTTTCTGTGTCCTGTCTCGCCGGTTCCGTACACCTCATGCGTACGGCCTGGCGAAAGTCTTCTGGTCGGTGCGCTGCCCGACCCAGGTGGCTCCCGAGTACGAGGGCGGCGCTTCGACGTCCGTCCTTCGCGGGACCTTCCTTACACCGGCGCCTTCGCGGCGGCAGCGGAGTCGGCCATGGGTAGGGCCGTCGCCGCCTCGCGGTCGGGCGCGAGCGGGTCGGTCACCGTGCCGGTCTCTTCATCGAACAGCCCCTGCGCCAGCCTGGTCACCGCTGCGGGGACCGGCGGCGCCAGGTCGGCCACGGCGCGGAGACCGGACAGGACGTCGTCGGGTCGTACGGCAGGCGTCACGTGCCGAACAACCAGCCGCAGTATCGCACAGGGCCGGTCGGTCGGCCTATCAGCCGTCGAACGGTGCGTTTCCAGTTCTGCGACCGCCGAGCGGGCGTCGAAGGTCCGCACGCCGTTCTTGGCCCTGCGCTGGACCTCGACGGTCCCGGCCGCGTTGAAGGCCGCGACGGCGCGGTCCGCCTCCGCCGGGTCGACGCCTTCCAGCCGCAGCTCCCACACGGAAGCCGTGAGCCGGTCGGCGAGCCCGGAGGTGCGGGCCTCGACCGCGTCGACGACGTCGAGCCCGTCGGGCAGCGACACGTCGAGCAGCGCTCTCAGCCGCTCCGGATCCCGCGCCTCGGTGAGGGCGATCTCCAGGTACTCCGCCTCACTGCCCGTGCCGGTGGGTGCGGCATTGGCGTACGACACCTTCGGATGCGGCGTGAACCCCGCCGAGTACGCCATGGGCACCTCGGCGCGGCGCAGCGCACGCTCGAAGGCGCGCTGGAAGTCACGGTGGCTGGTGAACCGGAGGCGGCCGCGCTTGGTGTAGCGCAGTCGGATGCGCTGCACCGCGGGTGCGGGCGGCGGGCCTTCGGGCTGTCGCTTGCCCAGTGTCGTTCAGTCCTTCGTGAGAGCGGTCGTACTCCTACCAAGAGTACGTGCCGCGCGGCCCGGAGGTTCCCGCCGGTCCACGGCGCCGGCCGGTTTCGGGGGCTCGCCGAACAGCATGCGCCGGACGTCGGCCCGTGCCCGCCGTACCGATTCCAGGGCGGAGGCCAGTACCGGCCGGACCGCGCGGCCCACGCCGCGCGCCGCCTCGGCGGCGGGCCGCAGCACGGCGTCGCGCACGGCGTGGCCGACGGGGGTGAGCACGGCCCGGTACAGCCGGCGCACGGGCTCCACGAAGATCCACCGCACGAGCGAGCCCAGCGCCCGGCCCACGGCGAGCGAGATCCGCCCGGCGACGCGCCAGGCATGCCCGAGCGCCTGGCCCACCTCCTGCCCGAAGACGGCGAGGAGGCGCCCGACCGGTACGAGGGCCCACCGCCACAGTACGAGCGCGGGGAGCACCAGCAGCACCCGCAGGATCCAGTACAGGACGGTTCCCACACCGGTGAGGACCAGGCCCACGCCGCGCAGGAGCCCCGTCAGGCACCAGGCGATCGCGCGCCCCGCCGGCGCCAGCACCGCGGCGTACAGCCACAGGGCGGGGGCGACGAGCAGGTGGCGCGCGAGCCACGCGAGCGCGTGTGCGAGGGGCGTCAGGACGGAGCGGTGCAGCCACTCGAGCGGTACGGCGACGAGTGCGTGCCCGAGCCGTGCGAGCACCCTGCCCACGGGGACGAGGACGTACCGCCACAGGGCGGCGAACGGCCACACGAACAGCGCACGGGCGCTCCACAGCAGCGCCCGTCCCACCGGCCGCAGCACGCTGTCGCCGAGGAAGCGCCCGGTGACGGCGAGGGCGTCCCACGCCATCCGCAGGGGCAGGACGAGCACCAGGACGACGATCCGCACCGGAAGACGGATCGCGACGACGAGACACCCCTCGGGGTCCGGCCGCGCGGGCTGCTGCTCCGGTGTCCCGGCGGGCGGCTTCTGCAGGTCCATACAGGCATGGACGCCGCAAACGCCGCCGCGGATCCCGGACCGGTCAGTCGCACAGGGCCTGGTCGGCCGCCAGCAGTGTGTGCCAGTACCGGTAGTAGCGCACCCCCTCGGGATGCCCGCTGAACTCGCAGTACTCGACGGCGGCGGCAAGGGCCTCGAGCACCGGCGGGTAGACGGAGGAGGGTATGTCCGTGTCCGGGGCGGGGGCGGTCAGGCCGCGGATCGCCTCGTGGGCGGCGGCGATCACCTCGCCCTCCAACGCGGGGAGGTGCCTGCTCAGCGCCGCGTAGTACTTCAGGTGTTCCTGCCGTGCCGTGGTGAGGAGATCGCTCGTCCCGGCCATAAGACCTCCCGCGCAGGTGAGGAGAACCGCGTGCTGCCGACAGAGGTCAGACTAGGACGCCCGCCGCCGAACCGCCCTTCCTCGGGCGGGGAGTTCGCGAGCGGGCCGCACCAGGTCCGCAGCGGCCGGCCCGTCCTCCTCACCGGCTCAGCAGGCTCCGCACCAAGGGCAGCAGGTCGTGCGGGCCGGCGGCCGCCAGCTCCTCGAAGGCGCCGGAGGTGCGGCCCATCAGCACGCCGACGAAGGCGGCCACCGTGAATTCGGCCCTCAGCTGCGGCCGGTCCAGCCCCTGCCTCTCGTAGGCCTCCTTCAAGGGCGCGATCAGCCGGATCCGGAGTTCCTCGTGGGTGGCGGTCTCGACCGCGGGGTCGCTCGGGCGCTGGACCGCGGCCTGGAAGACGGGTCCGGGGCCGCGCTGCCCGATGCGCTCGAACAGCTCCCCCACGCGCGCGGGGTCGGACAGGTCCAGCTCCAGGTCGTCGCCCGCCTCGGCGCGCAGGACGGCGATGAAGAGCTGCGCCTTGCCCCCGAAGTACCGGGCGATCAGGGCCTGGTCGAGCCCCGCGCGCTCGCCGATGTCGCGCACGGTGGTGCGCTCGAACCCGCGCTCGGCGAGCAGCTCGCCCGCGGCCCGCACCAACAGCTCTTTGCTGCGCGCGGAGTCCCTCCGGCGCGGGGGCTTCTCGGCGCTCATCGGCCCGGGGTCCCTCCTGTCACGGCCTGTCACTCCCGGCGACTCTGCCATGCCGAGGCCGCCGCTCGCGCACCAGGAGGCGATCCGCCGCCCCGGCCCTCCTTGGACGGCGGCGGCCGCGTCCCCTACAGTCGTCATGTCAGCACTTGCTGACTTATGGGTGCGGGAGGCACCCGCCGCCTCCCCGGGAGGCGTGATGCACCAGGAGATGCGCTCGTGCTGAAGCAGGACGTCATGAAGCCCGGCACCCATCCGGACGTGGGCCGGCACCGCGCGGGGACACCGCCCGACGCGGCCCCCGTCCGGCCCGGACTGACCGGCTCCAAGGCGGTGCTGGCACCGGTCGTCACCGTGCTCACCATCGGGCTGGTCTTCGTCGCGGTCTTCCTCGCCGCCTTCCACACGCCCCGGGCCCACCGGCTGCCGGTCGCCGTGGCCGCCTCGGACCGGGCGGCGGCGCTCTTCGACGTACGGCTGCAGCGCGCCGCGCCCGACGCCTTCCAGGTGGAGCGCTACCGGGACGCCGACGCCGCCCGCTCCGCGGTCGAGCACCGCGCCGCGTACGCCGCCTACGTGGACACCTCGGGCCCGCCGCGCCTGCTGTACGCGGGCGCCAACGGTCTGGCCGTCCAGGCGATGGTCACCCCGCTCGGCCACGCCGCCACACCCGACGGCAGCAGGATCGAGGTGCGGGACATCCTCCCGCTGTCCAAGGGGGACAGCCGCGGGCTGTCCGTCTTCTACGCCTCCTTCGGGCTCGTGCTCGCGGGGTTCCTGTTCGGTCAGATGACGTACCAGCTGGCACCGCGGCTGTCCTTCGCCCAGCGCCTGCTCAGTCTCGTCGTCTTCGCCGTCACCGGGGGCCTGGCCACCGCGCTCATCGCGCATACGGTCTTCGACGCCATACCCGGGTCATTCCTCGCCCTGGCCGGCGTCATCGCGCTCATGGCCGGCGCCGTGGCGGCCGGCACCGGCCTGCTCATCCGGGTCTTCGGCTCGCTCGGCGTCCCGCTGGGCTCGATCTTCATGCTGGTCATGGGCAACGCCTCCAGCGGCGGCGTCCTGCCCCCGTCCTTCCTGCCCGGCTGGCTGCAGCCCCTGGCCTCCGTCATGCCGGCCGGTGTCGGGGTGCGGGCCATCAACGGGCTCGCCTACTTCCACCACGACGGGGTCGGGGACGGCGTGGTGATCCTCTCCGCGTGGGTGGTCCTGTGCATGGCGGCCGTCTACGGCCTCGACCGCGTCGCCGCCTCGCCCGGCATCCTGCACGTCGCCCACCGCGGCAGGTCCGCGCCGGCGGGCGCCTGAGCGGAACGATCACGGCCGGTCGTCGTGGCCCCGGGGTCCGTCACCCGCCGGCCGAGGCGCATCCCGACGACGACACCTCGGCCCGCCGGGCCGCGTCACTCCCGCCGATCGCGTTCCGTGGCCTGTTCGCGGTAGTACGTGCGCCAGATCAGCCGGTGCACCCGCGTCCAGCGCGGGAGCGAGCGCACTCCGGGGATGAAGGGGACCAGTATCAGGCCCAGGCTGAGCAGGGCCATCAGGCCCCAGATCAGGGCGTCGGCGTTGCCGGACGACTTGAAGGGCTCGATCTGGTACCAGAAGGTGTACAGCCACAGCCACGCCTGGCCCGGGTAGTTCCCGGTCTCGTTCATCATCCCCCACTGGTCGCCGCCGAGGTGCTCGGCACGAGCGCGGGACTCCAGGTAGGAGCCGTCGGAGAGGAAGAGCAGCGGGCGGGTGTAGTCGGTCTCGTAGAACGTGCCCTGCGCCTGGAGCTGGCCGTCCAGCGCGCCGCTGCGCGCCAGTTGGAGCAGGCGTGCGGTGAGCACGGGGACGGGCCCGTAGGCGCCCTGCGCGGGGACGGTGCCGTGGGCCTTGGCCAGGGCGTCGGAGTAGGCCGCGGTCCATGCCTGGTGCCGGGCGGCGGAGGCGGCGTCCCAGACGGCGAGGGCGGCGGTGACGGCGGGCGGCTCCGGGGCGGTGCGCAGCGGGCCCAGGACGAAGTCGTTCGCGGTGTCCACCGGGACGCGGACCCCGGCGGCGCTCTGCAGACCGACCGGGCCCAGCTTCTGCGCCGCACCCGGCGTGTGGTTGTACGGCGGGCCGTACTCGGCCGTACCGCTGGTGCCGCCGAGTTCGGACACGGAGGTCGCCGTGAAGTCGCCGCCGTCGGCCCTCGCCCAGGAGGCCAGCGTCACCGGCCTGACGTCGGGCGAGGAGAACACTGCGGCCAGGCCCGCGGTGAGCAGCGCGACCACGACCAGCGCGATCGTGAACTCCTTGACCAGGTCGTACGGCCTGGCCGGGAAGGAGGACGGAGCGGGCACGGGGGCCTTCGCGCGCCGGTTCATCACACCGCCTCCCGCGTGGTCCCGTCCGCGGCGGGCGGGGTGGCGTCGATCGGCGGCACGATCCCGCGCAGCCGCACCAGCAGGATGTGCCAGCCCGCCAGCAGGACCAGGACGAAGGGCAGCAGGACGATGTGCCACATCAGCATCTGGCCGAAGTCGAGCACGTTGAAGAAGGCACCGATGCCGACCGAGTTGAGCCCGTCCTTGGCCTGGCCGGCGATCCACTGGGAGTCGAAGTTCTGCTGGACCAGATAGCCGGTGAAGGCCGTGCCGATCGAGGCGAAGAAGCACACCGTGCCGGTGATCCAGGTCAGCGCCCGCCGACCGCGCCAGGCGGCCATGAAGAACTTGCCCCACAGGTGGATGACCATGAAGAACATGAACAGCTCGACGCTCCACAGGTGCAGGCTGTTCACGTACGCGCCGACGTCCGAGACATGCCACCAGGCGGGCCCCTTCAGAGCCAGCACACCGCCGGTGACCAGGACGACGATCAGCGAGGTGAGGGTGAGCACACCGAAGACGTAGATCCATGACGCCACGTACGCGGGCTGCGTGTCCGGCAGCAGTTTCTCCGGGGGCAGTGCCCGCACCGATCTGCGGCGTACCGCTCCGGTCCAGCCTCCGCCGGTCTCCGGCGCCCCGCTCATCGCCGGCCCCGCCCGCGCGGGAAGGGCAGGAGCAGGGCCGCCGCGAAGACGACCAGCATCACCCCGACGACCACGAGGTTGGCGACGGACACCTGCACCACACCCCAGTGCACGTAGTGCCCGGTGCCGTCGAGATCGATGGGCGCGGCAAGCGCGTGGCCACCGGAACGCGGATGTCCGTTCATGAGCCGGCTCCCCTCGGATGTCGAGAGCAAGTGAAGCGCCTCGTAAGACACTCGGCCCGCCGGCGGGCCCGGGCCATGGGCCGAACGGCTCAATCACCCGGAGAACGGCGGAGAAGCGCCTGCGCACAGGGCACCGCGCCGGTGCGGCAGCCGGGACGGGGCCGAAGCTCGTCGAGATCGAGGGGGACGGCTGCACGGAGGCCTTCCGGGCGCCTCGCGCCACGTGGTCACCGCCGCGCGGGCACACCCATGTCGTCGAGGAGCCCGCGCACTCGGCGTTCGATCTCGTCGCGGATGGGGCGGACCGCCTCCACGCCCTGGCCGGCCGGGTCGTCCAGCTGCCAGTCCAGGTACCGCTTGCCGGGGAAGACGGGGCAGGTGTCACCGCAGCCCATGGTGATGCAGACGTCCGATTCCCGGACCGCGTCCACGGTCAGGATCTTCGGGGTCTCGGCGGAGATGTCGATGCCCACCTCGGCCATGACCGCCACGGCCGCGGGGTTGACCTCCGCGCCCGGGTCGGAGCCGGCCGACCGGACCTCGACGTGCCCCTCGGACAGGTGACTCAGCCACGCCGCGGCCATCTGCGAACGGCCGGCGTTGTGGACACAGACGAAGAGCACGGAGGGCTTGTCGGACATCAGAGGTCTTTCCTGGTCTCCCGCCTGCACGGCGGAACGGGAGGGCACACACGCATCAGCACCCAGTGATGTCAGTCACCACTGATGTGAGAGTATCAGTGCATGCTGACGTCAGTCGACACTGATCTGATCCGGGTGCTGGCCGACCCGCTACGGCTCCGGATCGTCACCCTGCTCGCCCAGGAGACGCTGTGCACCAGTCACCTCGTGGAGGAGACCGGCGCCCGGCAGACCAACCTCTCCAACCACCTGAGAGTGCTGCGTGACGCCGGGGTCGTGGAGACGGAACCGTGCGGCCGCTTCACCTACTACAAGCTGCGCGCCGACGTCATCGCATCGCTCGCCGGCCAGTTCGCCGAGCTGGCCGAGTCCGCCCGCGCCGCCGCGGGCAACAAGCGGTCCTGCCCCTGATCCCTCGCCGCTCCGGCGACCGCACCAAGGAGTCTTCGTTGACCGCCACGCACGAGGCCGCCGCCGGGTCACCGGCCCCGGCCGAGTCACCGACCCCGGCCGAGTCACCGATACCGGCCGAGTCACCGATACCGGCCGATGCACCGGCACGAGCGGCCGAGCCGCGGCCCGCGCCGGGCGCCACCCCGCCCCGCAGGCCGCTGGGCGCCCGCGCCGCGGCCGAGTTCATCGGCACCGCGGCCCTGGTCGCCGTCGTCGTCGGCTCCGGCATCCAGGCCACCGAGCTGACCAAGGACGTCGGGGTGCAACTGCTCGCCAACTCCCTGGCCACCGTCTTCGGCCTCGGCGTCCTGATCCTCCTGCTCGGTCCCGTCTCCGGCGCGCACTTCAACCCCGTGGTCACGCTGGCCGAGTGGTGGACGGGCCGGCGCGGCGGCGCGGGCGTGACGATCCAGGAGGCGGCCGTCTACGTCCCGGCCCAGATCGCGGGCGCGATCGCGGGCGCGGTCCTGGCGGACGCGATGTTCGGCAGGCCGCTGGTGGCATGGTCCACGCACGACCGGTCCGCCGGACACCTGCTGCTCGGCGAGGTGGTCGCCACGGCCGGGCTGATTCTGCTGATCTTCGGCCTGGCCCGCACCGGCCGGCTGCAGCACGCCCCCGCGGCCGTCGCCTCCTACATCGGCGCCGCCTACTGGTTCACCTCGTCCACGTCCTTCGCCAACCCGGCGGTGACCATCGGCCGCGCCTTCAGCGACACCTTCGCGGGCATCGCGCCCGGGTCGGTGGCGGGCTTCATCGGCATGCAGCTGGCCGGAGCCGTGGTCGGACTGGCGCTGGTCGCGCTCGTCTTCCCGTCCGGGCGGGAAGCGGCCGGGTGAGGGCGGCGGTCAGACACCCCCTGGGCCCGCACCCCGATGACTCAGGCCCGCACCCCGACGGTCCAGGCCCGCGCCCCGGTGATCCAGGCCCGCACCCCGGTGATCCAGGCCCGCACCCCGGTGATCACGCCGCCGGGGCGGTCGTCAGCAACCTGCCCATCGCCGTCAGCACCGAGGGCTCGACCCGGTAGTACACCCAGGTGCCGCGCCGCTCGGAGGACAGCAGCCCGGCGTCCTTGAGCTTCTTCAGGTGGTGCGAGACGGTCGGCTGGGAGACGCCCACGTCGGAGATGTCGCACACGCACGCCTCGCCGCCCTCGTGCGAGGCGACCGCGGTGAACAGCCGCAGCCGCACCGGATCGCCCAGCGCCTTGAACATCAGCGCGGCCGTCTCGGCCTCGTCGGCGGTGAACGGACGCTCGGTCAGCGGCGGACAGCACGGCACCGCCGCCTCGGGCACCTCGGGTTCGAGCAGCGGCAGCGCCTTCGTGTTCGACATACGTCTATGTTGACACATGTCGAATCAGGGGGGCCAGACCCGATCGGCGCAGCCGCCCGCCCGGGAGCGCTGATTCGATGAATGTCTATGTTGACGCTTGTCGACACAAGTGCCATCCTTGGCGAGCCAGACATCGACAGACGTCGAATCAAAGGGGAACATCGTGAACGCGCCCACCACCGACCAGCTACCCGTCGTGGTCGTCGGAGCCGGCCCCGTCGGCCTGGCCGCCGCCGCCCACCTCGCCGAGCGCGGCCTCGAACCGCTGGTCCTGGAGGCCGGACCCTCCGCCGCCACCGCCGTACGCGAGTGGGCGCACGTCCGGCTGTTCTCCCCCTGGGCCGAGGTCACCGACCCCGCCGCCGAAAAGCTCCTCTCCCCCACCGGCTGGAGCCGCCCCGACGGCGCCGCCTACCCCACCGGCGGCGACTGGGCCGAGCACTACCTCCAGCCCCTCGCCGACGCCCTCGGCGACAAGGTCCGCTACGGCACGGCCGTGACCGGCGTGGCCCGGGCGGGACGGGACCGCGTCGTCGACGCGGACCGCGACCAGCAGCCGTTCACCGTCCACGTCCGGACGGCCGACGGCCGCGAGGAGCGCCTCATCGCCCGCGCCGTCGTCGACGCCTCCGGCACCTGGGCCCTCCCCGGCCCCCTGGGCGCCGACGGCCTGCCCGCACTCGGCGAGAGGACGGCAGCCGCCCGGATCTCCTACCGCGTCCCCGACTTCAAGGACCCCGCCGTCCGAGCCCGGTACGCGGGCAGGCGCACCGCCGTCGTCGGCTCCGGCGCCTCCGCGTTCACCGCACTCGCCTACCTCGCCGACCTGGCCGAGGACGAGCCGGGCACCCACGCCGTGTGGGTCCTGCGCCGGGCCATCGGCGCCGGCACCTACGGCGGCGGCGAAGCCGACCAGCTCCCCGCCCGCGGGGCCCTGGGCCTGCGCGCCAAGGCAGCGGTCGAGGCCGGTCACGCCGGCGCGGTCACCGGCTTCCGGACCCAGGCGGTCGAGCGTGCCGGCGACCGGCTCGTCCTCGCCGCCGAGGACGGCCGCCGCCTCGACCCGGTCGACGAGATCATCGTGCTCACCGGATTCCGCCCCGACCTGTCCTTCCTGTCGGAGGTCCGCCTCGGACTGGACGAGCGCCTGCAGGCCCCGGCCGCGCTGGCCCCGCTCATCGACCCCAACGTCCACTCCTGCGGCACGGTCTACCCGCACGGCGTCAACGAGCTCTCCCACCCCGAACAGGGCATCCACCTGGTCGGCATGAAGTCCTACGGCCGCGCCCCGACCTTCCTGGCGATGACCGGTTACGAACAGGTCCGCTCCATCGCCGCCGCCCTCGCCGGCGACCGCGAGGCCGCCGAACGCGTGGAACTGACCCTGCCCGAGACCGGTGTGTGCGGCGGCGCGGGCCTCTACGACGACCCCGAGGCGGCCCAGAGCGGCGAAGGCGGCGGCTGCTGCGCGGCGCCGGCCACCCTGCAGATCGGCGTCGGCGCCCCGGCCGCCTCCGGCGGCTGCTGACGATCCGCCGAGACCGGAGGTCCGCACCGCCGAGGCCGAGACCGGATGCCTGCACGCCCGAGGCCGCGACCGGATGCCTGCACGTCCGAGGCCGAGACCGGACGTCCGCACGCCCGAGGCCGCGACCGGATGCCTGCACGTCCGAGGCCGAGACCGGACGTCCGCACGCCCGAGGCCGCGACCGGAACGGGGGACCGGTCGCGGCCTCGCGCCACCCTGCCGCCTGGTCTGCCGCCGGGCCCACGGAGCGCCGGTGCCGCTCGGTGAACGCACCGGGGACAGCCGGCGGGCGCCCGCACGTGCCCGCACGCGTCCTCCGCCAGGCCTCAACCACCCCGGCCGCGCGGCGCCTGCCGCCGGGAGAGGGTCAGCGTGCGTCGTTCGAGGTCGATGCCCGCGACGACGAGGGCGACGTCGTCGCCGACCTGCACGACGTCCTCCGGCGAGTCCACCGGAGTCGCCGCGAGCTCCTGCAGGTGCACGAAGCCCTCGAACCCGTCGGCAAGCTCGACGAAGACGCCGAAGGGGACCAGCTTGGTGACCCGGCCGGACAGCCTCCGGCCCACCGTCACACCCTCGGCGAAGACCCGGAAGGGGTCCGGCCGTGCGGCCCTCAGGGAGAGGCGAGCCTCACCGTTCTCCGAATCGAACTGCAGGAACTCGCACGAGACGCGCTGCCCGACCCGCACGACGTCCCTGGCGTCCTCGAAACGCCGCCATGACAGTTCGGGGAAGGTGATGAAGCCGACGCCGGGCAGCACAGGGTGGGCGGGACCGTCGTCCAAGGCCACGAAGACGCCGTACGCCTCGATCGCCGACACGACACCGGAGAGCAGGTCACCACGCGCCAGTCCCTTCAGGAACGACCAGAGGTCCGGGTTCTCCGTGGCAGCCGTCGACAGCCGCACCCGGCCCGCCTCCCGGTCGACGGCGATCACCTCAGCCGTCACCCGCCGGCCGACCTCCACGGCGACGGACCCGCGCCAGGACAGGTCCGAAGGGCCCACCGTCCCCAGCGGGCGCGTGGCGAAGCCGTCCAGCGTGATCGCGACACCACCGGATCGCATGACCTCGGCAACCGTCCCGCGGCAGACGTCGCCCACGCGAACCGCCGCCAGAAACGCCCGTACATCCCGCTCGTCCGACGCTTCCCCCATGCCGTCCACACTCTCACGGACAGCCGCGCCCGGACCCGCTCCGTCCCGGATCGGATCCCTTGACGGCTTCCGCCGCAACGCCCCACCCACGAAGGGCAACGGCGCCCGAACCCGGTCCTCGGCCAGGACGGCCCACGTCGGGCGGCCGAGCCCGGCGTCGGAGGGGCACCGTTCAACCGTCACCGAGAGCGCGGCCGACGCGGGGAGGGTCCCCGATGCGCCGCCGGTCTGCTCCAAGTGGAGCGCACGAGTGGTGCACGTCTCCCCTCGGCCACAGGCTTGCCTGGCGCGGTGCCCGCCCGAGCCACGCGGCGGCGCGCGGAGCCACGCGACGCGTTCCCCGGGCCGCCGGCCAGGGCGGCCGAAGGCCTGGGAGGAGACGAGACCTCATGAAGGAACAGGACATCAGAACGGCCTGCCCGCGGTCTGTTCGAGGAAGCGGCAAGTCCGGACGACGGCCGGCACGGCACAGGTATCCACCACGACGTTCCCGGGGCACGCGCGCCGCCGGCGCGCTCCTCACAGCCGGTCTGGCCTTCCTGGGCGCGCTCGGCCCGGCGCCGAGCAGCGCCGCGTCACCACCCGTCCGGGAGCCCACGCCAGGGACCCCGGCGCGGTTCGTGCCCGGTCCCTGCCCGGACACGCCCGAGCCCGTCCCCGGCCGATGCGGGGTCCTGGAGGTGCCCGAGAACCGGGCCCGCCGCAGTGGGCGGACCATCCGGCTGACCGTTGCCATCATCCCGGCCGCGTCCACGAGGCCCGCCAAGGACCCGGTGGTGTTCATGGAGGGCGGCCCCGGCGGCGACGCGATCGGGGCCATTCCCTTCCTGATCGCCTCCCACGTGAACCGGGATCGCGATCTGATCGTCATGTCCCAGCGCGGAGGGCTCCACTCGCAGCCGAACCTCGCCTGCCCCGAGGTCGACCGCTTCTCCGCGGACGCCGTGGGCCTGCCCTACGACGCACCCTCCACGGGGCGGCTCCTGGTGCGCGCGACGCAGCGGTGCAAGGACCGTCTGACAGCCCAAGGCGTCGAACTGCGCGCATACAACACCACCGAGAACGCCGCGGACTTCGCCGACCTGCGCACGGCACTGGGCATCAGGCGGTGGAACGTCTACGGCTACTCCTACGGCACCGACCTGGCCCTCACCTACCTGCGCCGCCATCCCCGGGGAATCCGCTCCGTGGCGATCGACTCGGTGGTACCCCCGCAGATCGTGAGCCTGCCGTGGACGTGGGACAGCGCCCGGGAGGGCATCGGTGCGATCTTCGCGGCGTGCGAGGCCCAGCCCCGCTGCAAGCGCCGCTACCCGGACCTCCCGCGCACGCTGACCGAGCAGGTCCGCCGCCTAGAGGCACACCCCCTCACACTGACGGTGCCCCCACCGGGGGGAGGAAGCCCGGTGAAGGTCGTTCTCGACGGGGGAGCCCTGGTGAACCTGCTGGTCGCCGACGGCGCCGTCCTGCCGGCCCGCGATGTCCCCGCCGCCCTCGACGAACTCGCCCGTGGACGCCCCGAGCGGCTCGCGCGCGCCCGCGCCGCCGCCGCCACACCTGCCATCGGCGAGTTCGCCTACGGACTGACGAACTCGGTGGCCTGCGCCGAGTGGGTGCCGGGCCACTCGGAGTCCGACCTGCTCAAGGCGGGGCGCCGGGCCTTCCCCGGATGGCCGGACACGGTGCTGGCCCAGGCGCCGCAGCTTCCCTTCCAGTACGACGTGTGCCGCGTCTGGGACGTCCCGGACCGCACCGCCGTCCAGCGGGTGGCCACCTTCAGCAAGGTGCCGACGCTCATCGTCAGCGGGACCTTCGACGCCAAGACCGGGGCGAGCTGGGGGCCGTACACGGGCCGCACGCTGCCCCGCTCGACCGCCGTGCTGATTCCCGGGATCGGCCATTGGGTGGTCCCCCAGTCCCCCTGCGCGCAGAGCGTCCTGGCCTCCTTCCTCGCCCGTCCGACCGCGGTCGACACCGCTTGCGTGGCAGGACTTGAGCCGCAGCCGTTCACCATCACCCCCGACCCGGAGACCGCCTGATGTTCCTTCGCCCGTCCCACGCCCGGCGCTTGCCGCGACGGCTCCCGGCCAGGCCGGCCCTGGCCGCGACCGGCGCCCTCGTCGTCGGCCTCGTCGCGATGCCCGCTCAGGCCGAGCCCGGCGCGTCGGCACCGCTCGGCACCGTCCCTCGTACGGCGGGTGACGCCCGCTTCGTGCCCGGTCCCTGCCCAAGGACGGCGGACCCGATCCCCGCCCTGGAAACGGCCCGCTGTGGAACGCTCACCGTTCGCGAGAACCGTTCCCGGCCCAGAGGGCGGAAGATCACCCTTGGAGTCGCGATCGTGCCCGCGGCCACCGGCCGACCGGCGCCGGACCCGATCGTGTGGTTGGCCGGCGGCCCCGGTGACGACGCCGTCTCCGAGATCCAGCTGGCGCTCGACGGGGGCCTGAACCGCGACCGGGACCTGATCTTCATGTCCCAGCGGGGAACGTACTCGGCCGATCCGTCGCTCACCTGCCCGAACATCGACACGTTCAACGCACGCGCTCTCGGCCTCGTCCTCGGTGCGCCGTCCACCGGGCGCCTGCATGTGGCGGCGACGCGGGCATGTCGCGACCGGTCGGCGAGCACGGGGGCCGACCTCGGCGCGTACAACACCACCGAGAGCGCGGCCGACTACGCCGACCTGCGCAAGGCACTGGGCATCAAGCAGTGGAACGTGTTCGGCATCTCCTACGGCACCGACCTGGCCCTCACCTACCTGCGCCTGCACCCCCAGGGCATCCGGTCGGTCGGCATCGACGGCGTCCTGCCGCCCTCGCTGGCCGGAGGAGCCGTGACCTGGCGCGCCGCACGAGAGGGCTTCGACGGCCTGTTCAAGGCCTGCGCGGAGCAACCCGCCTGCAACGGCCGCTATCCGCACCTGAAAGCCACCTTCGAGCGGCTCGTCCGCGAACTCGAAGCCCGACCGGTCGCCACCACCGTCACGGTCCCGGGCCACCCGCAGCCGGTGAAGGTCGTGCTGGACGGCGGAACGCTGGTGAACTGGCTGACCTCCGCCACCCACCTGGCGGCCGGAGTGCCCCGCTCCATCGACGAACTGGCCCACGGCAACCCGCAGCGGATCGCCCAGCAGCTGGCCGGCGGCAGGCTCAGCCCGCAGGCCGTCGGAAGAGTCGCCCACGGGCTGGCCTTCGGCGTCTTCTGCAGCGAGTGGACACCGTTCGAAAGCGAGGCCGACGTGATCCGCGCGGGCCGGCGCGCCTTCCCTTCCTTCCCCCGTTCAGTACTGGCCAACGCCCCCCAGCTCGCCTGGCTCCACGCGGACTGCCGCGCCTGGAACATCCCCGCGGCACCCCGCTCCGTCCGCGCGGTGACGCGCAGCGACATCCCGACCCTCGTCATGTCCGCCGGGTTCGACGCCCAGACCGCGCCGAGCAACGGGGCCTACGCCGCCCGCACGCTCAGCCGGTCCACCACCGTCACGGTCCCCTACGTCGCCCACGTGGCCTTCGCCGACTCGCCGTGCGCGCAAGCCATCACGACCTCCTTCTTCGACACCCCGGCCGCACCGAACACCAGATGCCTCGCACGTCTCCGACCGCCCCGCTTCGAGATCGCACCGTGAGGCCAACCGCGTCCGGTGTCGACGGCCGTGGTGCTCTCAGTGAACGTGCCCACCGTCCGACGCACCCTTCATGACTCTTCCTCCGCTAGCCACCGCGATACAGCCACCTCTGTGCGGGCCCTGGGCAACCACTCTTCCCCTCGCGCCACACGCACGATGGCCGGCACGGAGGCCAGCCGAAACAGCGCGTTCTCTCCGAGACGGATCAACTCTGCGCCTCTGTCATCGAGTCCTGCGGCACGGCACGCGGCAGCCATCACCCGCGCAGCCCTCGAAGACGTGAACCCCTCTTCCGTGCGAGCAGCGTCAACCGCCATGCCCGTACCAGCTCCCCTAGTCGCGCGCGATCAACCAGCGCACGCCCACGGGTGACCAACCCAACGCACGCCGGACACGACCACGACCGTATCGAGGGAAGCGCTATGAAACGAGAGGCGAGTTGCATGGGCCCATCGGTCGTGGTCTGACCACGCAACGGCCAAGCCACCGGTCGTTGACCTGCTCGACGTCACAAACATACACAAATAAAAAGAAATACAAAATCGTTACTCAATCGGCACACCTACACAGACCACGGGCTCCACCACTGCCAGGCCGATCGTCTCACTGCAGCACGAAGAAGCCCATTCGTAATGGGGCGTGATGCAAGATGAGTGTCGGCGGTTCCCCAACAAGTCCGTGATTTTAGCCTCTCCTGGAAGGATTGAATGCAGAATACATGATCGATAGATTCCCGGATGTCGACCACTGACCAGGCGACATTTGGGGAGAGAAATGAAAATCGTAAAAAGAGTGACAAGTCTAGCTCTTGCCGTGCTTGCCACGGCGACACTGACTGCTACCGCCTCTGCGGCGGAGCGATCTGCCGATACCTCTCAGCGGCCGCTCCGTACGGCTGCCGTTACGGTGACTGAACACACCGAGAGCAAAACCGTCACCGACAAAAATGCCAGCACGGTTGAAAAGTCAGTCGCGTCAGGACCTACGCATACCTTTACGCCACAGTCTCCTGATTACCGTGGCGACTCGGCGTACGGGCACTTCACTGGGCAAGTTCGGTATCACGATGGCGATTACATGCACTTCGCCTGGGGCCTGAAACTACACAAGAGCGTGGCGGCACAGGCAACTGGGCCGATGTTTGAGAAGGCCACGGTAACCCGGAACGGTCGTAGTTTCGGCTATTCCGACAGCCATGGCCCCATTGCGGCAAGCTACTTGGTTCACTCTTCGTTCCGAGTGAATACCAGCCACTACGTGCTGACGGTCAAAGAGCACTTTAAGATTGCCGGCGGCACGAAGTACATCACGACCGTCTTCGACTTTACGGTGACGCTGATCTGACATAGCCTGGCTGCTCCCCTTGGATCCTCCTCGGGCGGCGTAGTCACGATTTCACAATCAAGGATTCAACCGTGTCGAATCTGGAAGAGCTTGCCGAGAAAGTAGTACGTGACCTATCCGCGGGGTTCGACAAAAAACCCGTCATTACATTTCTGAATTCGAACAACGAAGGTTTTGCAGAAATCCTCCTCCGTGACGATTCGGGAATGACGGTGGGCTTCACCGTAGACCCCCTGGCGCCTGAGGTAGAAATCCTCTACGAAATGGCCTACCGAATCCCGACTGCCTACGTCGAGTTTTATTCCCTTGGGCTTCCTGTAGTGCCTGGGACAGAGCGACCTGCCTCACCGAGAATTATCCATGACTCGGTTGTTTGGGAAGATCCCAGCGAACAGGGAACATGGTCGTGCCCGGTTGGCGAATACACGTTGGACTATGGGTACGGGAGCGCCTAACCACGTGTCAAGTCACCCCAATCGCTGACACTTCATGATGGCCCGTCACTGCAAGCGACGGGCCATCATGCGCATACAAAGCCTGGGCTTTAGCTCCCACCTTGGCGTGTAAACGGTCAGAAGCGCGGACTACTCACGAGTGAGCCCTGATCTTGGCAGCTACACCCCGATTCTGCTCGCCGCGCACTCCTGCGCTTATGCAACATCCCCTCAGCGATCTCCTCGGGAGACACCCCACATCTGCCGCAGCACCGAGCCGCTCTGGTCACGTCCGCTGGGTGTATTGACGGCTACTCGGTGATCTCGTTTTGAGGTTATGCGGTGAGTTCGGTCGGGAGGACGGTGTCGTCGGTTTCTGACTCGATCGGGTGGAGGCGGGCCTTGGCGAGCAGGTCTAGTACCAACGCCGTGTAGTTAGGCGTGGGGTTGGTGTGTCAAGCCGTAGGAAGCAGAGATGGAGCTCCTGCTAGAACCAACGCCGTGTAGTTAGCGCTGGGTGTCCGGTGTCAAGTTGTGCGGGTGGTCTGGATGTCGATGCTGATGGTGGCTTTGTAGCTGGTTCTGTCG